>DAOVCL010000149.1 GCA_030670005.1 Candidatus Zixiibacteriota bacterium
GGGAAAACCTGGGGTATATTCCTTCCCCTTTATGCCCTCAAATCTGGGAGAAACTGGGGGGTGGGCGACCTGTGGGATCTGAGAGAGCTTATGGTCTGGATGGGTAAAGAGCTCCAGGCTGGTTTTGTTGGGATAAATCCCCTCCATGCCATTAAGAATCGTCGGCCATATAACCTGAGCCCTTACTTTCCCTCTAGCCGTAGCTACCGCAACTTCATCTATCTCGATGTGGAAGGGATCCCGGGATTCAGGGAGTGTCCAGAGGCTCAGAAGATGGTGAAAGGAAAGGATTTTCAGAGGGAGCTTGCGGCCCTGAAGTCATCCCCTCTGGTCGATTATGAGAGGGTGGCCTCCCTAAAGCTGAGGGTTTTGGAGATCCTCTTTAAGATCTTCTTGGAAAAAGATCACCCAGGAAGGGCCCAGGATTTTTCCCGGTATCGAGAGAAAGAGGAGAAGGCCTTAGAGGAGTTTGCTACCTATCAGGCCCTGAGCGAGCACTTCTCAAGTGGGGTTTGGCAGGATTGGCCGAGAGAGTATAGAGATCCTAAAAGCGAGGAGGTGAGATCATTTCAAAGAAGCCACCAACGGCGAATCCTCTTCTACCAGTATATCCAGTGGAACATAGAGGAGCAGTTGGGGCAGATCACAGGAGAGGCCCATAAATTGGGGATGCCCTTGGGATTATATGAGGATTTGGCCTTGGGGGTGGAGGGGTGTGGGGCTGAGGCCTGGAGCAATCAGGGGATCTTTGTTTTCGGAGCCGAGCTGGGGGCACCTCCCGATGAGTTCTTCCCCAAAGGGCAGAGGTGGGGCCTTCCCCCGGTTATCCCCGACCGCCTGAGGGAAGAGGGTTATCGGTCCTATATTCAAATATTGCGCCACAACCTTCCCTTAGGGGGGGCTTTGAGGATTGACCATGTGATGGGGCTCTTCCATAGCTTCTGGGTCCCCTCGGGAATGGCCCCTAAAGATGGAGCCTATGTGAGAGGTTATCCAAGGGAACTTCTCAGCATTATGGCCTTGGAAAGCCATCTTCGCAAGACCCTGATCATCGGTGAAGATCTGGGAACGGTCCCTCCTCGGGTGCGGGCCGACCTAAAAAATTGGGGGATCCTCTCCACCAAGGTCTTCTACTTTGAGAGGGAAGATGACAGCCCCATCCCTCCGGAGCGGTATCCGGCCCTGGCCCTGGCGGGGATAAACACCCACGATATGCCCACCTTGAGGGGATTTTGGCAGCTAAGGGATATAGAATGGAGGGAGAAGCTTGGGCTCTACCCCCAGACGGAGATGGCTGAAGAGGAGAGGGGGAGGAGGGAGGCGCAGAAGAAGGCGATTCTCAAGGCCTTGAAGTCAAGGGGGCTTCTTTCTTCCAGGGCCAATTTGGAGATGGAACTCTTAAGGGCGGTAATCTCCTGGCTTGCCCTTACCCCCTGTAAGCTATTGATCCTGAATATATGGGACCTCTTAGGAGAGGAGGAACAACAGAACCTCCCTGGCACGGTGGAAAACCATCCCAACTGGTGCCAGAAGATCCCCCGCGAGATAGAGAAGATAATTAGCGATCAAAGGGTAAGGGAATTGGCCGATCTGGTGAACTCGGTGCGAGGGAGGAGGCGGTGAAAAAGATCCTTTACATCTCCTACTACTTTCCCCCTTGGCCCAAACCTGGGGTGAAGAGGGGGCCCAGACTGGTCAAATATCTGCGTCAAAGAGGCTATAAGGTAACCGTTGTCACCAAGGAGAAGGGAGCTAAGGGGGTCATCTCCTTTCCCTCACCTGAGCCCACCAGTTCAGGGGAGATGGTCAAGAGGAAAGGCAAATCCCTCTTCAGAATCTTTAAGTTATTCCTCTACCCCGACACCAAACTTTTCTGGTCTATCCTCAACTATCACAGATTGAAGGGTCTGATCAGGGGGAAGGGGTTTGACCTCTTGATCTCCTCAGCCCCTCCCTTTTCATCCCTTCTCTGCACTTACCTTCTCTCCCTTACCACAGGGAGACCATACATCGTTGACCTCAGGGACCCCTGGGTGGAGACCCCACTGCTATATGAGAGCAATCTCTTGAAGTGGCTGCATAGGCTGGGGGAGAAGAGAAGCCTGAGTCGAGCAAGGCTGGTGATTACCATAAATGAGAGGATCACCTGTAACCTGAAGGAGAGATACAAAGATCTTAAGGTAGAGACCCTTACTCATGGATTTGAGCCGGATGATTTCCGAGGCCTTAAATACAAGAGGGGGGAAAGATTCAGAGTTGGCTGGGTGGGAACCATAACCGAAAGGAGAACCCCTAAGTTTATCCTGGAGGCCCTCTCTGCAATACAGGATCTGAACTGGGAGCTCCTCTTAGTGGGAGAGAAGTGGATTGATGTGGGGAGACTTGTTTCGGGATATGGCCTAAAGGGGAGGGTGAGGATAATCCCTGAGGTCTCCTACCCGGAGGCATTGGGGTATATGGTCTCCTCGGATCTGCTCTGGTTTATGGTGGGAAGGGGAAGGGGGGCGAGGTTCGTCTCCACCAGCAAGCTCTACGACTATCTGGGCTCAGGAAGGCCCATCCTGGCGACAATTCCGGATTGTGACGCCAGGGATATTCTGGAGAGAATGAAAGGGGTAAGGATAACAGAGCCTGATGATATTGAGAGTATCAAGGAGACGCTGAGGGAACTCTATCACCTCTGGGAGAAGGATAGACTTCCCCACCTGCTGACCGAGGAGATCGCTCCCTACAGGATGGATAATGTGGCCAGGAGGTTAACCGATCACCTCCTGTAGTAACCTCTCGAACTCTCTGGCCATCTTCTCCATAGAGAAACGGGTTGCCGTCTTCAGGGCCCCCTTGGCCAATCTCTCCCTTAGTGGGTCATCGGTAAGGAGCTTTTCTATCGCCTCCCTTATGCGGAGGGGCTCTCTTCCCACCAGAAGGCAATTGTATCCGTCCCGGGCATAATCCCTCACTCCCCCGGAGTCGGTGAGCACACAGGGCGTTCCACAGGCCATAGCCTCCAAGGGGGGAAGGCCAAACCCCTCATAAGGTGAGAGGTGGAGAAGGATGTCCGCCGATGAGTAAACCTTTCTCAGGTCATCCTCATTAAGAAGGGGGAATAATCGAACCTTCAATCCCGTCCTTGGCCTTACGGCACCTCCCCCCACAATCCAAAGCTCCAGATCATCCCACCGCCAATCCTTTATTACCTCCCTGAATATAGATACCCTTCCCCGGCGCGGGGATGACCAGAGGTAGAGGACCGATTTACCCCTTTCCTTTTCCCTAAGGAGATCCTCAGATTTATCGGGGAAGAACCCGGCAGTGGTCCCAGGGTTGACCACCGGAGGACTATCCCTCAATTGGCTCCCCAACCAGCTTGAAACGACTATCTGAGAGGACTTCAACTTGTAGCTGAAGGAGGCAAGGAGGCTTAAAGGGAATTTACAGAACCGGGGCTCATAATCTTGGATGAGGTAAAGGAGCCTGCCATAACCAAGCCTGCTCCTCAGGTAGGAGGGGTAGAAGGTGGGGAAGAAATTGGCGATGATGAGGTCTGATTTAGGAATCCAAAGAAAGAGATAGAAGAGGGCAAGGAAGTGGGAGAGGGGACCAACCCATCCCACCTTTGGAGTGAGGATGACCTTTACCCCCTCTGAAATGGGATAATGAGGACTGAACCTGTCTTTTGGAGCTATAAAGTTGACCTTCCACCCCTTATGGGCCAAGTAGTTAGCCAAGTAGATGATTACCCTCACCCCACCCTGATGACGGATAGAAAAAAGGGGAAAGGTCACTTTTATGCCCCGGGGGGAACCTTTAGCCTTTCTGCCCATGGGTCGTGATCCTATCCCTTTGTTATATCTCCATCTGAAAAACCTAAGCTCTCTTAGTCGAACCATTTTCAGCTCAGCAGATAAAAAAATCTCCCCCCCGCCTACGGCGGGGAGGAGACCTTTTTTAGTTTACAAAAGCCTTCAACCTTCGTGATCTGGAGGCATGTCTTAATCTTCTTATCGCCTTCTCCTTGATCTGTCTTACCCTCTCCCTAGTAAGGTTAAACCGATTTCCGATTTCCTCCAAGGTCATTGGCTTTAGCCTGTTTATCCCGAAGTAAAGGGTTATCACTTCAGCTTCCCTCTCCGTGAGCGTCCCCAGGGCATTCTCGATTTCGCCCTTTAGAGATTCCCCTAAGAGGTCCCTGTCTGGTGATGGCTGAAATTCATCCTTCAGCACATCCAGAAGGTTGCTATCCTCCCCCTCACTAAATGGAGCATCCAAGGAGAGGTGATTGTTGGAGATCTTTAAGGTCTCTGAGACCTCCTCCGGGCTCATCTCCAGTCTTTCAGCGATCTCCTCAGTCATCGGTTCTCTTCCGAATTCCTGTTCTAAGTTGGAGGAGATTTTGCCGATCCTGTGGAGGGCCCCCACTCGGTTTAGAGGGAGCCTGACTATGCGAGACTGTTCAGCCAGTGCCTGGAGAATTGCCTGCCTGATCCACCATACAGCATAGGAGATAAATTTGAAACCCCTGGTTTCATCGAATCTCTTTGCTGCCTTAATGAGACCTATATTGCCCTCATTTATGAGGTCAGCCAAAGAAAGACCTTGGTTCTGATACTGCTTGGCCACACTAACTACGAAACGAAGGTTGGCCTTAGTCAATTCCTCCAGCGCTCCCTCATCACCTTCTTTTATCCTCCGGGCGAGGCTTATCTCCTCCCCAGAGGAGATAAGGGAAGTCTCGCCTATTTCCCGTAGGTAAAGATCCAGAGATCTTTCCTCCCCTTTATATTTTCTCTTCGGTTCGGCCAACGCAAAAGCTCCTTTCCCCAGTTTCACATAGTTAAAACGAAAAAAGGGCCAATTGGTTCCCAAAAATATTGAACTGCCTCCCCAAGTTGTTAGCTGCCCTTATTTGGGGAAGCAGACTCAAATATACGCTTTTCTCCCCAGCTTGTCAACC
>DAOVCL010000030.1 GCA_030670005.1 Candidatus Zixiibacteriota bacterium
TGGGGAGGAGAATCAGCTAAAGCTTAATGTGCCCTTTCCCTGAGGGGATGGATTGCCGCTGGTTTAGGCATAACGATTTGAATAAGAAGGGACGGGTAATCTATGCTTACTACAGAGAATACTGCTCTGCTGATTATTGATGTTCAGGGCAAATTGGCCCAGTTAATGCAGGGGAAAGAAGTGCTCTTTGAAAACCTCCAGAGGATAATCAGGGGAGCGCAAATTCTGGGGATCCCAATTATCTGGACTGAACAGAACCCTAAGGGGTTGGGACCCACGATACCCGAAGTCGCTCATTTCCTCTCCGATTATCAACCGATAGGTAAACTTAGCTTCAGTTGCTGTGGAAATGAGGATTTTATGAGAGAGCTTAGGGCACTGAATCGCAAGCAGATCTTGATTACGGGCATTGAAACGCACATCTGTGTTTATCAGACGGCTATGGATCTGATCAATTTGGGGTATGAAGTTGAGGTTGTTGCTGACGCTGTTTCCTCAAGAACGGTAGAGAATAAAGAGATTGGGCTGGAGAAGATCAGAGATGGAGGTGGGAAATCGACGACTACAGAGACCGCGCTATTTGAATTGCTGAAGGTAGCAGAAGGGGAGAAATTCAAGGAGATTCTCCAGATAATGAAGTAGCCGCTGGGTCTATGAAGGCCAAGCTTGACTCTACCACTGAGAGGAGTGAAACCTCCCGCAGGTTTGGAACCTGCGGGAGGTTTAAGGTCGTGGCCTGGCCCGGTGTAGGAGGTATCTCCTGATGCCGATAATTATCGAGGTCGGGAGACCTCTCCCACACCCTTACAGTTTCCGGGGTTCAGTTTCTATGATTAGGGGAAAATCCGTGACAACTGATTCCTGACCCCTGCGAATGTTATTTTTGGAGATGAACCACAGAGGACGAAAGTACCCATCCAACCTGATATTATGAAGAGAAAACCGATAAAATTGGGGAAGATGGAGGTCAACCTTTTATGGTTTGACTCTATGGGGGCGAAATCTTCATCTTTCTTTGTGGAGACCCCGGATCTAAGGCTTTTAGTAGATCCTGGGGTGGCAGTAATGCAACCAAGCTACCCCTTACCAGAAGTAGAGAAAGAGAAACTGGCCGAGGAGGCCTTCCAGAGGATAGAGGAGGCAGCAGACAGGGCCGAGGCCATCTTTATCTCCCATTACCATTATGACCATCACACCCTGCCCTCCGGGGCAGAGGGAATATATGAAGGAAAGAGGCTATGGGTTAAGGATCCAAACCAGTGGATAAATGGCTCCCAATGGAAGAGATCGAGGCTCTTCTTGGAGGAGCTTTACCTGATATTCCAGGGAGAAAACCCGGAGGATATACTCATCCCTCCGCAGAAGGGAGAATACCCCGATCCCTTGGCTAATCTTCCCTTGGTTAAGGGCAAAAAATGGGGTGACTACCAGCAGAGGAAAGAGGAGCTTTTGAAAAAGGGGAGAAAATGGTTCAGAAACCAGAGCAAAAAGTGGAGGGAGAACTTCCGGCTCAGGGAGTTTAAGGTGGGAGGTGTAGAGGTGAGATTTGCCGATGGGCAGTCCTTTACTGAGGGACGAACCAAGGTGAGGTTTACTAAGCCTCTCTTCCATGGGATCGAGTTCGCCAGATTGGGGTGGATTGTAGGTCTGGTGGTAGAATATGAAGGGCACAAGCTGCTCTATACCTCCGACCTGCAAGGCCCCCAAATTGAGGACTATGCCCAATGGATAATTGAGGAAAGCCCGGAACTTCTCATCGTAGATGGTCCCACCACCTATCTTCTGGGCTATATGCTCAACCTGATCAACCTGAGAAGGGCAATTGACAATATGTGCAGGATCATCAGGGAATCATCTATTAAACTGATCATCTACGATCACCACAATCTCAGGGAGGCCAGATACAGGGAGCGGCTAAAAGATGTCTACCGCACAGCAAAAAGCCAGGGGAAAAGCCTCCTCACTGCTGCCGAGTGGTTTGGCCAGAAACCCCTCATTCTAAGGATCGGTCACAGTGCGAATAAGAAATGAAATTTGAAGCCTGACCCTGTTTCTATTTACCTCCCTCTCCTGGTAGCCGCAGACTTCAGTCTGTGTCCTTTCGCAACCCAAAGGTTGCGGCTACTAATTTCTATTTTTCAGCCTGACCCCATTTTTACATCACCTGCAATGCAGTAGCTCCTGGACCGGTGGATACCGGGCTCATAGATGCCGGCCTCAAGGAGAGGCTGAGAAGACTTACACCGCTAAATCGGATTACCAGGCCCGAGGAGGTTGCCTCTTGTGTCCTCTTTCTCATCGAAAACCGCTACATCACGGGGGAGACCATAGATGTGAATGGTGGAAGGTATATGGATTGACCTCCATCCCAGCTTGATGCTTTTTCATTTGATAGATTAACCTACCTCCGAGTCTGAAATAACACATAACCGCTATCTGCTGCTAAGGAGCAATTTATGCATTGCCTCTATTAAAGTGACTCAGAGGAAAAAGCAGTAAATCATAGGATCCTATAGCTCGACATTTTGGAATTTCTCAGAAATTCCAAAATGTAGTGGTAATTTGAAGGGAGGAGGTCCCCTTCAAGGGTGACAGCGGAGCACGTATGGGAGTATGGCCATACGCCCATACTCCCTTTTGAAATTCCTCATCCAATTCAATCGATGTGGATAAGATAGAAAGGAGGATGTTTTAGGCTTGACAATATCTCCTAAGAGCACTATATTCGGTTATATCAATATTTAGCTGATTTTGGGCCATTTAGAGGAGTAAAATATTCAAACTCTGAAAGGAGGTAATGCCTATATGAACAATTGATTATTTCTTTTCTGTGGGGAAGAGTAATAGAAAACAGATTCTCTTCTCCAGTCTTCGAACAATCTTAAAGGGAGAGCAAAGTGAAAAAGCTTCGTTTAATCAAGTTAATTCTTTTCCTAACCCCCTTAATGGTTTTGGGGGCTACTGTATCCTCTCAAGGATGGGTGCAGGTCTCAGGAAATATCACCTCTAACACCACCTGGTTCCGGGCGGACACCGTTTACTGGGTGGTAGGTGATGTGAGCATTCAGCCGGGGGTAACTCTTACCATAGAGCCTGGAGTGATAGTGAAGTTTAATCTCTACCGGCAGTTAAATGTCTATGGGAAGTTGATGGCAGCAGGAGGAAGCACCTCCGATTCCCTCATCTATTTCACCTCCATTAGAGATGACAATGTAGGGGGGGACACCAATGGAGATGGCAATGCCACTATCCCTGCCCAGAGGAACTGGAAATCTATTAAGTTCTATGACTCCAGCGATGATAATAGTCTTCTTAAATGGTGCATCATCAGATATGGCGGCAATGGCAACATCGGAGTGATTGAGCTCTCAGATGCCAGCCCGACGATAGCCCATTCCATTGTCGCAGAGGGATACTACGGGATAGCGTGCCGGGGAACCTCCAGCCCTCTAATCTCCCAAACGGAGATTCAGACTTGTATTATGACCCCAATAGCCATCACCCTTGATGCTGATCCCATATTTGATGCCTTCGTCTTCTCCGAACGGGACAATGGATATGATGCCTTAGGCCTCCTGGGTGGGGATTTCTATGGCAGTTCATTTCTTCGTATCAGAGATGCCGTGGATGTGGAGAACATCACCTATCTCCTCCTGGAAAGCGTGACTATCAGGGAAGGGGCTACATATAGCATTCAGCCAGGGGTAGTGATCAAATTTCTGAATTACAATGTCGGCATCTTTGTGGAAGGGACCCTGGTGGCCGATGGAACCCAGGATAGCATCATAGTTTTCACCTCGGTTAAGGATGACAACTACGGCAATCCCCTGGATACCAACAACGATGGGTCTCAGACCTCCCCCTCCATCGGCGATTGGAGGAGAATAAAGTTTCTGGATACCAGCATTGACCCCAATTGTATCCTGGACAACTGCGTGATAAAATTCGGCTCTTCGTACCACTACCCTTATCCTATGGGTGTGGTGGAGATAGATGATGCCAGTCCCACAGTCTCCAACTGTCTTATCTCAGACAACGAATATGGCATCTCCATCAGGGATCTTTCTAACCCTCAAATTACCGACAACCAGATAGTCAACAGCAGGTATATCCCTATCCTGATGTCCATCTCTGCCAACCCTACCTTTTCCGGCAACCAGTTTGTCAACAACGGATATATCGCCCTGGGTATAATCGGGGATGTCATAGCCGTTGATTCCCAGCTTCCCCAACGGAATGTGGCCGGCTATGAGAACATCACCTATCTGGTAAACAACAATGTGACCATAACCTCCGGGGCCAGAGTGACTATCCAGCCAGGCGTGGTGGTGAAGTTCAGGAGTTACAAGAAGATCCTGGTTGAGGGAGCCCTTGTCGCTGAGGGGACCCTGGACAGCCTCATCGTCTTCACCTCAGAGAAGGATGACTACTACGGGAACCCCGGTGACACGAATGACGATGGCTCCTCGACGGTGCCCGCCCATAGTAACTGGGCGTCGTTGAACTTCTTGGACACTAGCGATGATGCGGTGTGTGTTCTGGGCTATTGCGTGATAAAATATGGGGGTTATAGTTCTTCAGGCGGTGTGGAGCTCTCCAATGCCGGGCCTACTATCTCCCACTGTCTCATCGCTGATAACTACTACGGCATAGAGTGCGATGGAAACTCAGACCCAAACATCCTCGATAACCAGATAAGCTACTCCTACTCTACCCCCATCTATATGTCCCTAAAATCGAACCCCCATTTCTCAGGCAACAGCTTTGAGGCAAATGGCTACAAAGCTCTGGGGATAATTGAGGGCACCCTCTCCTCGGATGCTACTCTTTCCCCCCGCACCGTGGCTGGTATAGAGAATATGGCCTACCTGCTCCTAAATAGCCTCACCATCGGCCCTGGGGCCACTTTGACCATTAGACCAGGGGTGGTCATCAAACCACTTACTTATGGTCGCTCAATCACCGTGCAGGGTGGCCTTAGTGCCCAGGGGACCGCCGACAGCCTGGTGGTCTTCACCTCAGTGAAAGACGACGCTTATGGGGGCGATACCAACAACGACGGCAGTCAGACCTCTCCCTCCGCCTCTGACTGGAGTCGGATAAGATTCGAGGGCACCAGCATAGATTCTGTCTGTATGCTCGATCACTGCGCTATCCTCTTCGGGGGATGGTATTCAAGTAATCCATACAAAGGGATGATTCAGGCCAATAGTGCCAGTCCGGTCATCTCCAATTGCACTATAGCTAATGCCTCCTATGGGATCGTCTGCCGGGGAACCTCATACCCTCAGATAACCGACAACCAGATCCTGAACATTATCCATCTCCCCATAACTATTTCCCTGATTTCTGACCCTACATTTAGCGGTAACCAGCTTTTCAACAACGCCTACACCGCCTTAGGGATCTATGGGGAGACCTTAGCAGAAGATGTGACCATAAGGAGGAGAGACCTGGCCGGATACGAGAACATCACCTGGATGCTGGATGAGAACCTCTCCGTGACTTCGGGGGCAACCCTGACCATTGAACCAGGGGTAGTGATCAAGCCACGGGGAGTGAAGATGTTGACCGTGTGGGGAACTCTGGTGGCTGATGGGACCCCGGATAGCCCCATCGTCTTCACCTCAGAGAAGGACGACTCCTACGGCAACCCTGAGGACACCAACAATGACGGCAGCATCACCCAGCCTGCGTCTGGGAACTGGTATTATATTAAATTCGAAGACACCAGCGATGACCTCAACTGTGTTTTTGACAACTGTGTAATCAGATATGGAGGACACTACAACCATGGAGGAGTGGTGCTGGATAATGCCGGCCCCACCATCTCCAACTGCATCTTCTCCTACAACACCTATGGGCTGGAATTCCAAGGCAGCTCAGCTCCCACAATTGCGAATAACTGGCTTGAGAATAACACATATACCCCCATATTGATGTCCCTGGTCTCCGATCCCTCCTTCTCCGGGGATAGCTTCTCTGCCAATGGTTACAAGGCCCTGGGGATAATAGGGGAAACCTTAGCCTCTGATGTGAGCTGGGGAAAGCGAGCCGTTGCCGGGGACAATAACATCGTTTATCTGGTGACTAACGATCTCACCGTCGGCGCAGGGGCGATTCTTACCATTGAGCCCGGAGTGGTCATCAAGTTTTTGAATCATAACGTAGAGATCCATGTCAAAAAGGCATTGAGGGCTCAGGGAGGCTCGACTCGGGATAGCCTTATCGTCTTCACCTCAGCCAAGGATGATTTCTATGGGGGAGACACGAACAACGATGGGGCAATCACCAGTCCAGCCACAGGCGATTGGGGAAGGATAAATTTCGGGGAGACATCCTGGGATCCACTATGTCACCTGGAGGACTGTGTGATCAGATACGGAGGAGGGCATACCAGCTCCTGGGGGGCAGTGGAGATGACCAATGCCAGCCCAACGATACTCGATTGTATCATAAGCGATAATCAAAACGGGGTAGTAGCTCACGGGGCCTCAGACCCCAGCATAAACGGCTGCGATATCTATGGCAGTCATTACTATGGGATCAAAAACATTGACCAGGCCTTCTGTATTGATGCCCAGAACAACTGGTGGGGTGATGATACAGGGCCTCTGGATGAATCCGATGACCCCGATGTCTGTGGTGGTCTCTATAACCCTGGCGGTCTGGGAGACGAGGTCAGCGATGGGGTAGACTACCAACCCTGGGCCATCGGAGAGGTCTTGAATCCCCAGTTGGGCGATGTGAGTATGAACGGGGAGATAATGGCCTACGATGCCGCCCTCGTCCTTAGGCATATAGCTGAGTTGGACACCTTAACCGAGCAACAGTTGGAGCTGGCCGAGGTCTCAGGCAACGGCGGAGTGACTGCCTACGATGCCTCATTGATCCTGCAGTATGTGGCCGGAATTATCACTTTCTTCCCCGCAGAGTCCACCTTTGCTAAATCAGCATTCGCTTCTTTAGGGGGTGGCTTTGGCATTAATGACATCTCGGTTGCTCCGGGGGATACCTTCACCGTTTTTATTAGAGTGGAGAATGGCCAGGGGCTCTTTTCCTCGGAGATGGATCTGGGTTATGACCCAACCATCCTGAAGCTGCAGGATATCTCCACCACCCCGCTCACCTCCTCGTTTATCTTCACCCATAACATCCTGCCCAATGGTCGGGTGAAGTTAGCCCTGGCCGGGTCTAAGCCTTTGAAGGAGGGAGGAAATCTTCTGGCGCTCACTTTCTCTATCCCCAGAGGGCTACGAGATGTCCAGGAGACCTCTTTGACCTTGTCCCAGGTGGGGGCCAATGAGAGGGACTTCACCAGCTCGGCCAGGTCGGCTAAGGTGAGGATTATGGGGCTTCCCTCTTCCTTCAAGCTCTCTCAGAACTATCCCAATCCATTTAATCCCAGCACCTGCATAGCCTATCAGTTGCCCTCTAAGGCTACTGTGCAGCTAAGGATCTATAATGCCCTGGGTCAATTAGTGGTCACCTTAGTGGACGAGGAGAAGGAGGCCGGCTACCACCAGGTGTTCTGGGATGGTAAAGACGATATGGGTCGAGCTACGACAAGCGGAGTCTATTTCTGCCGTCTGATCGCTGGGGGACATTCCCAAATCAGGAAAATGCTTCTCATCAGATAGGGTATAGGAGGAAAAGATGCTAAGATCCAAAATCAAAAAACTCGCTGCCCTGGGGCCAATTCTTCTCCTTTTGTTTTTCTTGGCCGCTCCTCCTGATGCAGAAGCCGTGCATTTCACCCTTCCCGATGATGCCTCGGCCCAAGCCGGAGCAACGGTGGAGATTCCCATAAACAGCGATGATTTGACAGGGGAGGGGATACTGTCCCTGCAGATTACCATCACCTACAATCAGAACATCCTCACTGCCACGGATGTCACTGAAACTGGGACGATTCTCGAGCCCTGGGGAGATGTTACCTTCCATTCCTTCCCAGGAAGGGTTAACTTAGCCGCCTCTGGAGCCGAGCCCTTATTCGGCAGTGGAATCCTGGCTAAGATAGTATTCGCTGTCTCACCTGATGCAAATGAGGGATGGAGCACAAACCTTAGCTTCAGCGATGTTCTGCTCAACGAAGGGGATCCGCAAGCAACAACCGAAGACGGAAGGTTCGTCGTAGCTCATACCCCTCGGATAACGATCAGCCCGGATGGGGGCGAATTGGCTGTGGGAGAGGCTCTTGGGTTCAATGTCACGGGCGATGTGACCCCTCCCCTAAGCTGGGGAACCACTGATGGCTTGGTGGCCACAATTGACTCTATGGGGCAGTTGACCGCTGTAGGCGCTGGTGACTGCCGGGTGGTAGCCCAGGATTCCCTGGGCCTGGTTGATACCACGGGGGTTATCAGCGTGAGGCCATTTACCATCACCGTGCCCGATACATCGATAATGGAGGGGAGAACCTTTGACCTCCCCATCAGGGTAACGGATGTCAGCGGGGCGGGGATATGCTCTTGGCAGTTTGCCCTCAGTTACAGGACTAATATCCTGACGGCGATTGATGTGATTGAAGAGGGAACCCTATCGGAAGGCTGGGGGGATGCCGTTTACAGTGTCACCGAGGGAGAGATAAAAGTATCCCTCTCCGCCACTCAGGCCTTGAGCGGTGAGGGGATCCTGGTTTACATTCGCTTCCAGGTTACCCCAGAAGGGAGTGGCGGTTCCTCTCTCACCCTCCTCGAAGTGATCTTCAATGAGGGGATACGGGCTAAGATCTATAACGGTTATTTTACCCTCATCCAAGCGCCCGTGTTCACCGTTACCCCAAATACCGCTGTCCTCACGGTAGGAGATTCACTTCAGTTCAGTGTTACCGGGCCGGCCACCCCACCCTACAGTTGGAGCACAACAGACAGCTCCATAGCTACCATTGATGAAAATGGCCTATTAAGGGCAGTTGAGGCGGGCATTTGCAGCGTCATCGTTGTAGATTCCCTGGACATAAGCGCCTCCTCCGGGCCTATTGTGATCAATAAGGTGGCGGTGAGCGCTCCGGATACAACGGGCCCTCAGGGGGGCATTATTAGCCTGCCCATCAGGGTGGAGGATGATGTAACAGGACTGGAAATCTGGTCCCTGGAAATGACCCTCTCCTTCAACGGGAACATTCTCAGGGCAGATAGTGTGATTATAGATGGAGCCCTAATGGAGGGATGGACGCTTTTCTTTAATCCCTCGGAGGATCAGATAACGGTGACTGCCGCTGGAACATCTCCACTGAGTGGAGAGGGACCTTTGCTCTTCATCGAATTCCAGGTTGATTCTAACGCTAACGTTGGGGCAAACAGTCCCCTTGAGCTGGACAGTTTTCTCTTCAATGAAGGGGTCCCTTCGGCGACCCGCATCGATGGGTTGCTCAGGGTTGGGCCGCCGGAGGGAGTTGAGGAGGAGCCAGAGGGTTTAATTCCCTATTCCTTCAGGTTGAGACAGAACTATCCTAATCCATTTAATTCCACCACCCTCATCCATTATCAACTGTCCGCCGTCCGCGGTCGGCCGTCCGCCGTCATCCTAAAGGTCTACAATTTGCTGGGCCAGGAGGTGAAGACGCTGGTGGAGAGGGAGCAGGCTCCAGGTTACTACACAGTGAGATGGGATGGACGGGATGGCTTGGGTGAGGAGGTGACCAGCGGGATATACTTCTGCCGTTTACAAGCGGGAGGTTTTGTAGAGACAAAGAGAATGGTTCTACTCAAATAAGGCCAAATGACCTCCTCGCCCCTTGACAATAAGGGAAGGATAGTTTAAGAGAGATAGAGGGGTCGTGTCTTTACTTTTGACTTTCCGATATCTTAAGTTTTAATAAACATCAAATGCACGGAAACAGGGGACGGTGGTGCAGAAACTGTCAAGCACTTTCGGCTTGCCGTCCTCTATCTCCCTAATTTCTATTTTTCAGCCTGACCCCATTTTTACATTTTTATTTTATTGGAGGCGTGAAGGATGAATATCGAGATTGAACACGAGGAAAATGGTCGGTGGATAGCCGAGATTCCCGATCTACCCGGTGTGATGACCTACGGGCAGAGTCGTGAAGAAGCGATTTCAAAGGTCAAAGCTTTGGCCTTGCGTGTGCTGGCTGATCGGCTCGAACACGGCGAGACAATTCCCGAATTGCGTGAAGTCTTTGCGGTACTGGCATGAATCAATGGCCGTCAACCAAAGCTCGCCTCGTGCTGGCCGCCTTGCTGCGAATTGGCTGGACAGTCAAACGTCAATCTGGAACGTCTCACCGAGTTCTGTCGCGACCTAGCTTGTCCGATTACGTCTTCGCATTTCATGACCGAGGAGAGATTGGTCCCCGCATGCTAGCACGCATCGCCAAGCACACGGGCCTTACACCTGAGGATCTCTGAGAAACTACCTAACAAAGCGCTGCATGTGACCGCTATTCCGCTGCGCTCCACTTTTAGCCGCCGGTTACCCCTGTCGTTAGGCGCACCTGGGATTTGGCGCAATAATGGAACTGATACAGGAATCTTGCAAATCAAAGAAACAGGGGACGGCGGTGCAGAAACTGCTAAGCACTTTCGGCTTGCCGTCCCCTATCTCCCTAATTTCTATTTTTCAGCCCGACCCCATTTTTTACTCGATCTTAGGCAGATAGGGCATAAGATAGAGAGGTTCTCCATTCCTGAACAGTTCCTTCATCCTCCAGACCTGGGATAGAGGGAGATTTTCCTTTAGGCCATCCATATAGATGAGATCTGTAAGGCCGGTGAAATAGCCATATCGGGGATAGGTGACAATTTTAACCTCCCGCTTTTTATCTATGCCCGCTTTAGCCTTGGCAATATCAATGGCTCGCTCCAGTCCACCCAGCTCATCTACCAGTCCATTCTCCTTGGCCTGACGGCCGGTCCAGATCCTGCCTCGGCCAACGGCATCCACATCCTCATAGCTCATTCCCCTGCCCTGTGCTACCTTGTTTACGAAGTCCTCATAGAACTCCTTCATCATTAGCTTGACCTTCCGTCTCTCCTCTTCGGAGAAACCCCGATAATTCGTGTAGATATCCGCGTTCTCCCCCCTGGTGATGACCTCTTTCCTTAGCCCAATCTTGTTGTAGAACTCCCTCATATCGAACTTGCCGGATATTACCCCTATGGAGCCGGTGATCGTCCCTGGCTCAGCCACGATGGTATCAGCGGCACAGGCGATATAATACCCACCAGAACCAGCTACATCTGACATAGAGACGATAAAAGGCTTCTTCTTTTGGGCCAGGTTTACCTCCCTCCAGATGACATCGGAGGCCAGGCCAGATCCACCACCCGAATCTACCCTGAATACTATCGCTTTGATGGACTTATCCTTTCTCGCTCTTCTGATTGCCCGAGCGATTGTCTCCGATCCCATATATTTCCCACCAATCAGGGGAATGGGAAGGGGGTTATATCCGCTCTCCCCGGACCAAATAGTGCCACTTCCGTAGATGATGGCTATTTTGGGTGGAGCCCCCCATTCATATCTCCGCTCCTTTCTTTTGGCAAATCTCTTCACCTTTAGCTTGTGGATTTTTCTTCCAGTCAACTTTTTGGCTATGGCTTCTACTTGATCGTAGTAGGCCAGGGTGTCCACCAGATCAGCCTTCAAGGCCCCCTCTGCCATATAGGGCCCCTGATCTATCTTCCCTTTCACCTCATCAACCTGCAATCCCCTTCCCTCAGCGATGGCCTCGGTTAATTGGTCATAATAGTCATCTAAGATGGAGTTGATCACCTCCCGATGGGCCTCAGACATAGAATCCCTGGTCAGAAGATCAGAGGCGGACTTATATTCCCCAATGTGTTCTAGGTCAGCCTTTATCCCCAACTTCTCTAAGGTGCCCTTTATAAAGGGAATTTCAGATTTAAGGCCGACAAGGAAGAGATCTCCTCCCGGACAGAGCACTATCATATCGCTTACAGTAGCCAGGTAATACTCAAGATTCCCCCCCGTCTCCATATAACAGACCACTTTCTTCCCTGCAGACCTGAAGTCCAGGAGCTTGTCCCGGATCTCTTGAATCTTTCCCCAACCAGCGGAGAGGGGATCAACCCTGAGTATAATGCCATCAACCGATCTATCCCTCTTTGCCTTTTCGATCACATCCAGCAAACCCTTTGTGGTAAGGCCCCTCCTGCCGAATATCCCTCCTGGCCTCTCATCCACGATTTGCCCGGATAGCTTTAGCTCCACAAATTGATGCTTCTTGCGCAGAAATGTCCTATACCTCTCCTGGGAGAGCCTGAGATAGGTGGCTCCCCCTTGATAGTTGGAGTCTTTGTCATAAAGCCTGATCAAGCCACCACCTAAAGTTGCCAGGTTGAGCTGAACTCCGAACCCTAGATTCCCGTCTCCGTCTCTACTCCCCTTGAGGAACAACCCATCAATGGGCTCCAGCTCCAGGCCATAGATGGGCACCATATCCTTGATGCTCTCCCTTTCGCTCATCCTCCCATCTACAGAGAGGATTACCCTGGTGGTGAAGGGCCTTATCGCCAGGCCCAGGTCAAACTCCCTGTGGTGAATCCTACCCCAGTTCCTGGGTCTATTGAGGTTGCGTGCTACTCCGCCAAAGGAGAGGAAGTTACAGGGACGATATAGCAGGCCCAGGTTCAAGGCTGAATAGTCGTCGAAGAGATATGAACTTGACCTCTTCCAGGTGTAGCTCAACCCCGTGTAGAAATGGTCCCCTGATCTCCCACTCAGGGATAGGGTGTAGCTGCGATAGTCTATCCGCTGTGGGGTCTTCAGCCATTGGGCGGCAAAGCCCAATCCCCCTGCAGAGAGGAAGAGGGAGTTCTCTCCCTTGAAGGAGGAGTCGGAGAATTGGTGGTGGAAGAGGCCGGAAAACCCTTGGCTCGTCGCCATAAGAGCAGGGTTTAAAACCACATCTCTGGCATCCTCACAGTAAGCCACCGAGGTCAAGCTAAAGACATCCCTTGAAGCCAGATGGGAAACACCCCCCTGGGCCTGAACCGAGAAGAGAAGAGAACCCAAGGCCAAGAGAAAAAAGCCAAACCTTTGCATCTTACCCCCTTATTATATGAGTTTAATTTTTATAACGGATTCCTGGACATTAAAGTTTCAAAATAGATAACAGTTCACCACGGAATCTCACAGGAAAAAGCAATTAAGAATTGAGAATTAAAAATGAAGTTTATGCTGGTTATTCCTGGGCCTCGCTCCCTGTAAACTGGTTACTGATCTCTGTTTTTCTGTGCCCTTCCGTGTTAGTCCGTGGTGAGATTTTACTTCAGTGCAGGGTTCCTGTCTTGATCTGGGTTGCTCCGTAGTGTAGGCAAGCGAACTGTTAGATCCCTTGATCTCACAGCGAGAGTATGTAGGGGTCGCATTTATGCGACCCGAATCTTGCGGGCTTAATAAAGCCGTAGAGCCGTCAGGTGCCCTCATCTGACGGCGAGAGGGGAAGGTTAGCGAAATCGGGGTTCTGCCACCTTACCTTTGTTCATTTTTAATTCTACATTTTACATTTGAAGCTTCGCTGAAGTACCTGACTCCTGAGCTCCGTGGACTGTTACGAGCTACCTTAAGTTAACAATTCCCGGAGGAAATGCAATCTTTTTTATTTGAGAATGACCGAGAGCTCCACAAGATTATCAACCTCCAGAAGTTGCCTTGTATTCCTTAGACATTGGTGATGATGCCCGTTAACATTTGCATTTTACCGTTGACTTATACATCTGCTT
>DAOVCL010000108.1 GCA_030670005.1 Candidatus Zixiibacteriota bacterium
GGGAGATTTGGGGAGAGGTTGAAGTCTGTCCTCCTCTATGGGAGCGCGTCTCGGGGGGATTACATCGCCGGAAGGTCCAACCTTAATCTTCTGGTGGTCTTAAACCAGATTCGGGTAGATGAGCTCTCCCTGGGACACCAGATCTTTCAGAAATACAAAAAGAAGGGGTTTGTAGCTCCCCTCTTCTTTACCTCAGAATATATCGCCACTTCCACTGACTCCTTCCCTATGGAGTTCCTGGACATCAAGGCCCATCACCTCCTCCTCTTCGGGGAGGACCCCTTCGCCGAGCTGGAGATAAGCAGCCAGAACCTGAGGCTTCAGTGCGAGGGGGAGATAAAGGGGAAACTGGTGAGGGTGAGGCAGTCCTTCCTGGAGATTGGCCTGGATAAAAGAAGGCTTCCTCAACTTCTCACCGAATCCCTCACCTCCTTTCTCCCCGCGATGAGGCATCTTCTCCAGTTAGACAAAGGGATTAAGGCTTGGAGGGCAGAGGAGGTGTTTTCCCAGTTGGAGGAGAATTACGGACTGGATGGAAGTCCATTTCGTCAAATCTGGAATCTCAAGAGGGAAAAGCCTAAGAAGGTATCCTCGGAGGAGCTTAAACCATTATTCGGCCAGTATATCTCTCAGCTTCAGAAACTGGCCGAGGTAGTAGACAAGCTGAAGGTAAAATGAAAAAACTCTTTTTCTTGACTTTTATCCTCTTGGGACTGGGATGTGCCTATTATAATACCTTCTTTCATGCTCAGGAATCCTTCCAGAAGGCGGAGAAGGCCAGGATCTCCTCCAATAACAAGGCAGGGGCGGGGAAGGACAGCTACGAGAAGGCCATAAAGAAGGCGGCTATGGTCTTAGCCTATTACCCCAAAAGCAGATGGGTTGATGATGCCCTGATGCTCATAGGGAAATCCTACTACCATCTGGGTGAATATCATAAGGCCATCAGGAAGTTCCGGGAGCTTCAAACAAACCTGCCCAAGAGCAACTACTTAGATGATAGTTACTACTGGATGGGCCTCTCCTACTTTCAATTGGAGAATTATCTCCAGGCAGAGAAGAGTTTTAAGAAGCTCTTGGCCAAGGGGAAGGAGAGAAAGCTTTTGTATGAGGGTAGGTATATGCTGGGGGAGATCGGATTTGTCACCAAAGACTACGGGAAGGCCATTGAGGAGTATGGGAAGCTGGTAGCTGAGGGGAAGGGGGAGATAAGAGCTCAGGCCCAATACCGCATTGGGGAGTGTTGGTGGGAGATGGAGGACTATAAGCAGGCATTGGATGCCTTTAAGAAGGTGAAAAAGATGGGACCAGCCAAGGAACTTGGCTTTCAGGCGGAGTTCAAGGCCGGGGAATGCTACTTAGAGTCAGGCCAACCCCAGGAGGCCCTAAGGGTTTTTGCAGTCCTCTCCCGGGAGGGGAGATATTACCGCCATCTCCCCCAAATAAGACTTGAAATTGCCGAATGTGAGCTTAAGCTTGGTCATACCGCGGGGGCTATTAAAGAGTATGAGTTGGTGAGCGAGGAGTCCCCTAAGACAGAGGAGTCTGCTCAGGCCCTTTATGGTCTGGGAGTGATTTACGAGGATGAGCTAAAGGACCTTAAGAAGGCCAAGGAGTTCTTTGAAAAAAGCGCAGAGGAGATGCCCAAATCAGAGGTGGCCAAGAAGGCACAGGAGAAATCGGCCAACATAGTGAAGTTGGAGGAGTATAAGAGCCAGCTTTCTGGTGAGGAGGCAGAAAAGTCGGTAAAGACCCTCTTCCTTTTAGCTGAGATGTATCTTTTGGAATTAAATGAACAGGACTCAGCCCTCTCCGCCTATCGATCGGTGATTGAACACTTCCCCGAAACAAGCTATGCCCCTCGTTCGGCCTATGCCATATCCTGGATCTGGGACAAGGTCAAGGGGGACAGCCTTCAAGCGGAGAAGGCCTATGAGAGGATTATAGAGGATTACCCTCAAACCCCTTATGCCCAAAAGGCCAGGGAGTGGTTGGGACTGCCCCCAGTAGAGGAAAAGGATCCAGCAGAGGAGCTATTTATGAGAGGGGAAAGTCACCTCCTCCAGGGGGAGGTGGACTCAGCTTTGACCTATTATGGAAGGATGGCCAATGACTATCCCCAGAGCCGGTTTGCCCCCAAGGCCATATATGCTATGGGCTGGATATACGAAAACAGGGAGGACTCCTTGAGGTTGGCTAAAGAGACCTATCGGGGTTTGATAGATGGGTATCCCCAATCGGAGTATACCCTCTTGGCTATGGAGAGACTGGGAGAGAGGGCACCTGAACCTACATCAGCCTCTCCCGATACCTCAGAGCAGGTGAGTCCCGAAGTCGCGGCCGCTGACTCCCTCCCCTTCGCCCCTCCACCCCTGAAGTTAGGGGAGCTCGTCTTCCCTCCTCAAGCCCCCGCATTTCAGGGCACGGTTCTGGTCAAGATAAGGATTGATCAGTGGGGGGATGTTAAAGAGGCGCACATAGTGGAGTCAACCGGGAACAAATCCCTGGATTGGGCCATAGAGGATGCTGCCCGCCAGACCCACTTCGATCCAACGGCCATTGATAGGAAACTATACAACTCCTGGTTTTTATACCCGGTTGAGGTGAAAAAGCCTGAGGAATAAGCGATGATTCAAACCAAGGCCCTTGTCCTGGGGACCCAGAGGTTAGGCCCCCTTTTTTATAGACTTAAGCTCAAAGCCCCCTCTATCTCCTCCCTGGCCCAGCCCGGACAGTTCGTGCATCTGAAAGTAGATGAGGGCTATGATCCCCTCCTGCGTCGGCCTTTCAGTTTCCATCATACAGATCCCTCCCAGGGGTGTTTTGACCTTCTCATTAAGCTCCGAGGCAAGGGAACGCGATTACTCTCCCAAAAATCACCTGGCGAGGAGCTGGACCTGATCGGCCCCCTGGGAAATGGTTTCCCCCTCCCCCATTCAGGCCAGTCACCCGTCCTTGTTGCCGGGGGAGCAGGGATAGCCCCCCTCTTTATGCTGGCGGAGAGGTTAACATCGGCAAGGGGAAATCTATTTTTCTGGGGGGCAAAGAGGAAGGAGGAGATCTTCCTAAGGGATGAGTTCTCCTCCTTAGGATGGAGGCTGGAGATATCCACCGAGGATGGAAGCATTGGCTATCGGGGATTGGTCACCGATCTGCTTCAAGCGTATCTCTCCAAGGCCAAAGATAATTGTCTCATTTACACCTGTGGCCCCTGGGGAATGCTCAAGGAGGTGGCCAGGCTATCTGGGCAGAATCATCTTCCCTGCTGGGTCTCCTTGGAAGGGAATATGGCCTGTGGGGTGGGAGCCTGTTGGGGATGTGCGGTGAGATGCAAAGTTGAGGGGAAACTTGGCTATCGCCGTATCTGCAAGGACGGGCCGGTATTTTCTGCCGAGGAGGTGATATGGGACTGAAGGTTGACCTCTCCGTATCCCTGGGCTCACTCAAGCTAAGAAACCCCGTTTTGGCCGCCTCGGGATGTTTCGGCTTTGGCGATGAGTATTCCCCCCTCGTTGATCTTAACCTCTTAGGAGGTTTGATTACCAAGGCAGTTAGCTTGAATCCCACCCCGGGTAACCCCCCACCCAGGGTGGTGGAGACCCCCTGTGGGATGTTAAACTCCATCGGCCTGGCCAATCCTGGTCTAAAGGGCTTTCTGCGGGAGAAGCTCCCCTTCCTTAGATCCCTCACCGTCCCCATAATCGTGAATGTGGCCGGGGGAAGGCTATGGGAGTATGTCGAGGTGGTAAAAGGCCTGGATAAGGAGGATGGGGTTGATGGCTATGAGATAAACATCTCCTGCCCCAATGTGGAGAAGGGGGGAATGGAGTTCTCCTCGGACCCCAAGATCGCCTTTAAGCTCGTCTCCTCCCTACGGAAGGTTACCTCTAAGCCTCTAATAGTCAAGCTCTCCCCCAATTTGGGGAATATAGTCCCTGTGGCCAAAGTAGTAGAGGAGGCCGGGGCAGATGCGCTTTCCTTGATCAACACCCTGATAGGAATGGCCATCGATGTTAGGACCAAAAGGCCTATCCTGGCCCGAGGAACAGGAGGCCTCTCCGGCCCGGCCATAAAACCCGTAGCTCTGGCCTTAGTCTGGAAGGTGGCCCAGGCGGTAGAGATCCCCATCGTAGGAGTTGGGGGGATCTTCACCTCAGAGGATGCCATAGAGTTCATCTTGGCCGGGTCCACCGCTGTGCAGGTGGGGACGGCCAACTTTGTGGATCCGCAGACTATGCCGAAGATAATTGAGGAACTAAGGGATTATTGTGTGCAAGAAAAAATCAAAAGAATCTCCGACCTAATTGGGGGGTTAGAATATGGGTAAAAGCCTACCACGGATGCCCACGGACTGGCACAGCGCGGCAGTGCCGCAACGAAACAATAGCCACGGATTTACACGGATTTCACAGACAGAAAAAAAACTACTCAACGCTAAGTGTTCTTCTACCCGGCTTTAGCCGGGGTTGATAGGGCTTTAGCCCGTCTGCGGATTGGGCAGAGGGCCCTGAAGGGGCCCAACCCGCACTAAAGTGCGGTAGAAGTTAGAGATTGTTCGCTTCGCTCGCAATGACATGTAATCTATTTTACACTCCCAGTAATAACGCATTATCTGGGTTTAATTTTGGAGGAGAGAAATTTGAGAAAGCACGCAGGATTTGTTAAAAAACTTCTGTGTAATTCCGTGAAGTTCCGTGGTAAATTAGTAGATAAGCTCAAAATCTTCCTCTTGCTCGGCCTCCTTTTTATGGCCTGCACCTCAGCTCCTCGCTATCAGGCTGGACCAAGGCCGACTCAGGGGTTCTGCCGGGAGGGGATGGCCTCATATTATGGGCCCAAGTTCCACGGTCGGAAGACCTCCTCTGGGGAGGTATTCGATATGTATGCCCTGACTGCTGCCCATAATACTCTGCCCTTTGGCACCTTGGTGAAAGTGACAAATCTGGGAAATGACCTCAGCGTAGTGGTAAGGATAAACGACCGGGGGCCATTCGTGAAGAACAGGATAATTGACCTCTCCTATGAAGCCGCCCGCAGGATAGGGATGGTCGGCCCAGGAACAGCCAGTGTGAGGTTAGAGATAGTGAAAAAGGGCGAGTAACCGAGGATGCCTGGGGCAGTTCTCTGGCCTTCACCAGTATATTAAACCTCCCGCAGATTCCAAATCTGCGGGAGGTTACTATCAAGCCTATGTTCGGATAGCCAGACAGTTGAATCACAACGATGAGAATCAGACGCTGAAGAATACTTCACTACCTACCCCTGACAAACCCCCGATCACGATCTACGAGCACGACCCACGGGGGGCGGTCTCTATCTCTATCTGATTAGTACCATCTTCCTCGTCTTCGTATAATCTCCCGCCTTTATCCTATAAAAGTAAATCCCGCTACCAACGAGATTTCCTGATCTATCTCTTCCATCCCAACAAACCTTGTAATAACCGGTTTTCTGTTTTTCATCCACCAGAGTTTTTACTTCCTGACCTAAGATGTTGTAGACCTTCAGGGTAGTGTGGTGTGGCCTGACCCCTGATAGCTGATAGCTGATAGCTGTATTTGAGTTGAATGGATTGGGATAATTCTGGGCAAGAGAAGGTTGTCTGGGAAGGTGATCAGGGGAGGGGTTGTCTTCTACTCCACTCAGAGTATCAGTATAACACCATACGCCACGGTAAGCTGTTCCAGCATATATCTTAACTGGTGTAGTTGGGGCAACTGTTAGAGTAAAGATCTCAATGTTCTCCGGTAACCCATTACTAAAATCTTGCCAGTTTTGACCACCATCTGTGCTTCTATAAATGCCATAATATCCTCCCCCAAAAAGGGTATCCGGGTGCTTCGGATCAATAGATAAGCATATAATGGGCTGCTTATATGATGTCTCCACCCAACTTTCTGCACCATCGGTGGTTTTATACAAAATAGTAGAGTCGGTTAAGACATTGATATAGAGCACATTTGGATGTTTTGGATTTAAGACTAAATTAGATAGTGCCGCAATGTCGCCCTGAATCCCATTTATGGCCAATTCCCAACTTTCTGCCCCATCTATGCTTTTATATATCTCCCCGTAATAAGGTTCAAGTGCCTGTGAGCAGACATAGAGAATCTCCGGGCTGATTGGATCCAGAACCAACGAGAGAGTCCAATAATTCTCTATCCCCTGTCCAGTAAACTGCCAACTTTCAGCACCATTTGTGCTCTTAAAGACGGAACTACCAGTAGCGTAAATAATACTCGAAGTAATTGGGTCAATTGATAATGTAGCAACCCCCGACATTCCTAATCCACTATCTGCTGGACTCCAGCTTTCCCCACAGTCTGTGCTCTTATATATGTGAGGCCCAGTTGTTAGACCTACTCCCACATAGAGTGTCCCACGAGTAGAAGGATCTACGGCGACCGTTGAGATAGTAACCCCTACTGGTAAATCTCCCATCGGTTCCCAACTTTTACCCCCATCGAAGCTTCTATATGCTCCATCTCCATCCCCCTTATGTCCAGTAGCATAAAGGGTATCTGGGCTATTAGGATCAACGGCAATTGATGAAATAGACATATTACAAGGCCCACAGAATGTCCAGACATTATCGCCAGCAAGGGCAAGATTAGCTAAGAGCATAACTAAAAGAGATATTAACACTATTCTTTTCATTGGGATTATGATAGTATTCCCACGGCCAAGCTTCCATAAGAAGGCATTCATCTGGCCTATTGCAGAGGGTCTTCTTCACCGGCAAAAAGCTAAAGACGGAAAGAAAGAAGACTATGGTCAATAAAATAATACCCAACTTTTTCATCATCCATCACCTCACAGAGAAAAATCCCTCGGCAAACCTCGTTTGTAAAAAAATATAGCAAATCTCTCGAAGGAAATCAAGTTTTTTTTCCATCATCATACTCCTCTTGATGGCCTCCCGAAAGAGATTCCCAAGGGTGATAATCTTGTGGGGGTCTCAGTCAAAAACTCGGAAAAAAAATCCTTGACATTTATCGCTGAACAAATTATTTTAAAGTCCAGAATCGGTGGGGCTGTAGCTCAGCTGGGATGAGCGCT
>DAOVCL010000161.1 GCA_030670005.1 Candidatus Zixiibacteriota bacterium
CCCATTGTAGAGGTCGTCGCCTGGGGTGCCGGTTCCATCATCGGCGGGAGAGCTGTCCCCAATGGAGACCACCCTTCCCTGCCCGTATCTACAGGTGGCCAGCATCACATCATAATTGGCCTGAGCAGCCTCCTCCATCCATATATGCCCCCTTACGGTGTGGTTTTTATCGGGATAGAGCACCATCGTTGTTCCCCCGTGGAAGGCCAGAGAGTTGACTCTACCCCATTGGCCATTTATTATCGGATCTCCAGTGGCTGTATCCACATTCCCCGAGGTCTGGGTGATGGTGTTGTGTGGTTCGCCAGTGATGTTAAAATGGATGCCAAAACAGGTATCAATCCCCAGATCATTCCAGACCCGAGGGGAGTCATCATAAATTCCATTATGATTTCGATCAGAGGAGTTGTGGTTGGCCACCATAAATAGGGAACCACCATCGTGCACATATCCTAAGATAGCCATCTTCTCAGAGGATGAGAAGAACAACTGGGGTTCAGGGACAATGAAGAGGTCGTAATTAGAGAGATCCATAGAGTTAGAACTATCCCCATAGGTGATAGAGCTATCCGGAGGGAGGGTGTGCACTGAAAAATCCTCTCCCCAAAGCGAAAAACCCCAGGCGGAGATCCCTCCTTGCCAATCTTCCTCTGAAGCGGGGTTAGCTGGCAAGGGGATGGGCTGATTATCATCTATTATCCAGTCTGCATTCCCCGCTTGCTCATCCTTAGTATTATCGAAGAGGATGGAGATGGGGAAGGCCTGAGGGGTGATGAGAAAAGTGAGAAAGAGTAAACCGAGAATGAACTTCAATTAACCCTCCTTCTTCTTTCTAAGATCCCTGCTGCTTGATTCTTTATCTCCCAGCTTAACCCTCCACAGATGCAACCCAAAAGGGCGCCCATTAAAACATCCAGGGGATAATGTACCCCCACATATATCCGTGAGTAGGAAACCAGAAGAGCAATTACCATTAAGGGCAAGGCGACCCTCTTATACTCTAAGGAGAAGAGAGTTGCTATGCTGAAGCAGTTGGCCGCATGGGAGGAGGGTAAGGAGTAAGAGTGCGGACATCCAACCAGAAGGTGAACTCCTGAAAGTGTATGGCACGGCCTTACCCTGCTAAGAAGGGGCTTCAGAAGGTGACTGCTCAACTGGTCGCTGAAGAGAAGGGCCAAGATGGCTGCTCCCGCCACCAACCTCCCCCTCTTTCCTCCCCAGACCATCAAGGCTATCCATATTCCCAACAGGGGTAGTCTCCAATAATGGAGATTGGTCAGAATAGGCATTAGAAGATCAAAGAACCCATTCTGTAGCCTGACATTTATCAGAAAAAAAACCTTTACATCCCAGCCCAAGAGCCAACCAAGAGGGACTGCCACTACCTTGATCTCCTTTCCGAATTCAAACGGATTTTCCAGAGTTATTATCAGAAATTTCCTTAGGCCTCAAGCTGTTTATCTCCCCCCTTAGTCTCTCCGCCTCCCTTCTTGCCGCCTGGGAGAAATCCGGGTTAGAAGAGGCGTAAATTACCCCTCTGGAAGAATTTATGATGATCTTCTCCCCACGGGGGTCTGCAGCAAACCTCATTACCGAATTGAGTTTCCCCCCTTGGGCACCTACCCCCGGGATAAGAAAGATCAATTTGGGGGCCACACTCCTTATCTGAGGAAGATACTCTGTGCGGGTGGCCCCCACCACCAGACCACAGTTCCCCAGTTTGTTCCATTCTGAAGCCTTCTTAGCCACTCTGAGATAGATTGATCCCTCTGCGGTCTGAAAATCATCCACTGATGGGTTAGAGGTTAGGCAGAGGAGGAATATAAACCTCTCCCTATACTCAAAAAATGGGGATATGGCATCAAAGCCCATATAGGGATTGAGGGTCACGGCGTCGAAACCCATCAGCTCGAAGTAGATGCGGGCATAGACCCTTGCCGTGTTGCCAATGTCCCCACATTTGGCATCCAGAATCACTGGGATATGGGAAGGGATAAGATCCCTTGTCCTTTCCAGGCTTTTAGGTTCCTCAAGATAGAAGGCAAGGTTAAGCTTATAGGCACAGACCAAATCCTTAGTAGATTCCACTATCTCCTTGTTGAAGGCAAGGAGGGGATCTCTCTCTTTGAGTAAAAAACGGGGGATCCTATCCCGGTCCGGGTCTAAACCCACACAGAGAAGTGATTTGTTCCTCTTCCTAATGGAAGAAAGCTTTTCTATGAAATCCATCAAGTTCTCCTCATATAAAGCCTATAAATTGGCTGTTGGATAAATTACCTCTTAATTTTCCTCCCGTCAAGTCAATTTTGAAGTGAATTCCGATTTGTCTTGGGAGAAACAAGGCCGCAGAGATATCGGAAGGGTTTTCCTATTTGACTCCGGGAAGAACGGTGATGGAGGGGGGAGCCGGGGCTTTGTGGGTGAGGGGAGTCCAACCCAGCGACTGACACCCGTGTGGACAATTATCTTTCCCTGCGGGCGTGAAGCTAATACTGATAGTGTTTACCACCTTGTGACAGTGAGGTCTTAACCAAAGTTTCCAAAGCCCAAGGTAAAAATCTTGATTAACTTAATGTTTGTCTACATCTAAAACAGACTTCTGTTATCTATTGCTTACCTCAAAAAAAACCTTGACAATGCGATGAAAAAGTGCTAATGTAAAAGGTTGGAAGAGAAACTTATTTTACCACTGTCACCCAACGACTCTCTATGACCTTAACTTTTGTCTCCATTCGAGCCTCACCATCTTTCTGAGAGATGGAAAAAAAGTAATAATTCACCACTGATAACCACGGATTGGTACAGAAAAACAGAGGTCAGGGTTCAGTCTACAGGGATCAGGAATAGCCAGCATAAGCCTTATTCTCAATTCTTAATTGCTTTTTTCCGTGAGATTCCGTGGTGGACTGTTACGAAGAAAACCTAAATAAATGGACCGACATCGAAATTCCGTCTAAAGAGGAGCGGCGCATACCCGAGCGGAGCGGCTTTGCTTGTGGTTTTTTAACCACCAAAGCCTGTGTAGAAAGGGGGCGATAAGATTAATGTGGCTCCTTGATTTGATCATTAACCTATTAGGCAAAGGCGGCGATACTGACTGGTAATGTCCATTCGATGTCGGTCCATTTTTTTGTTCACCACTTATTAAACTCTGCGTCCTTTGCGACCCCGCGGTTAACCACTTATCTCACCGCTAAGACGCCAAGACCGCAAAGAAATCAAAAAGCAAAAGCGAAATAAAACGATTGGTTAATAATCTTTAAACTCTGCGCCCTTTGCGGTGAATTATCAATTGCCTTTTATCCAATGAGAGAATTACCTAAACCAGCCCGAATATATATCTCCTCCATAATACTGGTTGGCCTGGCATTCCTCGGTTACTTTTCCCAAAAGATCGTCCTCCCCCAGTGGTGGGAATTACTGTTTTGGGCAGCATTGATCATTTTAACAAAACTCCTCTCCATACCACTGCCGAGGGGAGGGGCTACAATGACCGTCACCTCAGCTCTCTATTTTGCCCTTATCCCGCTTTATGGCCCCATTGTCACCGCCTGGTTGGCAATTCCTGGTGATGTGGCTTTGAATGGTATAATAAAGAAAAAGCCACTGTATAGGATTGAGTTCAATGCCCTTCAGCTCGTTATCTCCATTGGCTTAGCTGGATTGGTTTACCAACATCTGGGGGGGCAACTTATGCCCACCAGCTATGGCCACACTATATTACCGTTTACCTGCTTAGCCACCACTTTCTTTCTGGTCAACACCTTTCTGGTGAGCATAGCTATTGGCCTCATGGAGAAGATATCAGCCTTTCGGATATGGTGGATAAACTACAGTTGGACATCCGTGGACCTTTTAGCCCTGGGTCCTCTGGGTTTCCTTCTGGCCCTGGTTTATATGCAGATCGGCCCCTGGGCAGTATTCATCTGTCTGGCTCCCATCATCCTGGCCCGTTACTCCTTCAAGCTCTATACGGATCTCCGCCAATCCTATATAAACTCTATTACTGCCCTTTCTGCGGCCTTAGATGCCAGTGACCCCTATACCCATGGCCACTCCAACCGAGCGGCGGAAAATGCGGAGAAGGTGGCCAGGAAGATGGGCCTTTCCGAGGGCAAGATCGAAAGGGTAAAGTTTGCCGGTCAGTTGCATGATATAGGGAAGATAGGCCTTGATGTAAAAATCCTCAACAAACCTGGTTCTTTAAGTGATCAGGACTGGGAGGAGATGAAGAAGCATCCGGCCAAAGGGGCTGAGATAGTGAAGGGGCTTAAGCCTCCTATTTATGATATAGTTATGGCCCATCAGGAGCATTATGATGGAGC
>DAOVCL010000106.1 GCA_030670005.1 Candidatus Zixiibacteriota bacterium
AGATCCTACCAGGATCTGGGGCTCACCCATAGGCTCTCCCTGACCACCAGGTTTGGCTCCACCCTACAGGAGAGGAGGATCGCCGAGGAGAGGAGAAGGCAAGAGGAGGAGAAGAGGATGGCCGAGGCCCGCCGTAGGGAGAGGGTGAAGCTACATTTGGAGAGGGGTGGGGAGCTATACCACAAAGGGGACCTCTCCGGGGCCTTGGCCGAGTATCAGAGAGTCCTGGCCTGGGATGCCCAGAACCCAGAGGCCATCACCAGAATCGACTCCATCACCCAGGAGATAAATGAGAAGTTGGTGGCCAACATCGCCGCCGAGAAGAGCAGGGCCTTGATTGAAGCCCATATAAAATCCGGTTTAGAGTATAGAAAGAGGGGCAAGTATAACCTGGCCATTGAGGAGTTTGAGAGGATACTAAAACTCGATCCCCAAAACGAAGAGGCGAGGAGGCATCTGGGGAGCATCAGAAACCTCCTCAGAGATGAGATAGAGACTCATCGGAGCAGGGCCAATGAGTATATGACCTTAGAGAACTTCGTGGGGGCAATTAACGAGTATAACCGCCTCTTAGATTATCTCCCCGGTGACCCAGAGGCAGAGAAGGGCTTGAAGCTGGCAACCCAGAGGGTGCAGGTCTCTGAACATACCCGCAAGGGGGTGGAGAGGTTTGAGGCCGGGGACTATAAGGGGGCAATCTTAGAGTTCAACTCTATCCTGAAGATCAATCCCGGGAACAGGATGGCCAAAGATTACCTGCAAAAGGCGATAAGCAGATCGGCAAAACCAACCTCATTGGCCGAATTGAGGAAAGACCCGACCATATGGAACCTCTATTTAGATGGCCTCTCCAAGTATCAGGAGGGGAACTACCGGGAAGCCATCAAGCTCTGGGAGAAGGTTTTGGAGTATTACCCCAACAATGAGAACACCTTAAGGAATATTGAGGAGGCCAGGGTGAGGCTCAAGGGGATGGAGAAATAAATGGGCAAGAAGCCGACAAGGGAGATATTCATCACATTTCCGGCCGTGGAGGAGAAGTTGGAGGAGATCCGCCGATATGTGGGCAAGGTCTGTAAGGAGGAGACCCCCCTGCCTCAAAAGGAGATCACCGGAATCCAACTGGCCGTGGAGGAGGCCTGCACCAATGTGATCCGGCATGCCTATCATTATGCCAAAGGCGATATTGGCCTGAAGGTGGTGATAAAGCCCACAGATATCTCCTTTTCGGTGATCGATAAGGGACGCAGTTTCGACTTCGATAAGCTGGATACCCCTCCTGACCTTCAGAGGTATATAAAGACGGGCAGGAAGGGGGGACTGGGCATCTTCCTCATCCGTAAGATAATGAACCAGGTGGAGTATAAGTCCACGGAGGATGGGAATGAGCTGAAGATGATAAAACATATAGAGAAGCCCAAGAGGACAAAGGGAAAGAGGAGGGGGATGAGCATCAGGGTAAAGTTCGGCCTCTGGGGCTCTCTGGTGATGTTTCTTATTGTCGCCGGGGTCTACTCCTACTTCAGCCGCCAGGTGACCACCTCCCTGCGGAGGAAACTCTTTCAGGATGCCAGTGGAGTGGCCAGGAATTTGGCTGCAAACAGCGCAGATCTGCTGGTTTTAGGCTACGACCTGGACCTGGCCAACTTGGTTAAGGGAACGATGGGGAATGAGTCAAACCTGGTCTATGCTCAGATCCTTGATGACCAGGGCATAATCTGGGCCCACACCGATGTGCGAAGGATAATGACCAAATATACCCTCCCTCCTGGGGTTGAACCTTCCCGATATGGGGTTCCTCAGCCCTCTACGGATAATGAGGGGAGGGCAGTCTATGACCTGGCCCAACCCATAAAGCTTAAAGAGAAGGTGATAGGAGAGGTTCATGTCGGCCTTTCCCAAGAGGCCATCACCTACAGGGTGGCCGAGGCCAGGAAGGGGCTTTTTTTCATCGCCATCCTGGGATTGATAGTTGGATTTGTGGCGGTGTATCTTTTGTCTAACTTCTTCGTCAAGCCAATCCAGAAGCTTACCAAGGGGGTTTTGGAGATAGGAGAAGGTGATCTGGAGTCCAGGATACCGGTGGAGAGCAATGATGAGTTTGGGGAGATAGCCAGGGCCTTCAATGAGATTACCCTCAAGTTCAAGAAGGCACAGAAGAATGTCCTGGAACAGGAGAGGCTACAGAAGGAGATGCAGGTAGCCCAGGAGATCCAGCACACCCTTTTACCATCAAAATTTCCTCAAGTGGAGGGCTATGAGATAAGCACCATCTATCGGGCGGCAAAGGAGGTGGGGGGAGATTACTTTGACTTCGTCTGGGTTGATGAAGATACCTTAGGGATAGTGGTGGCAGATGTCTCAGGCAAGGGAGTCCCCGGATCCCTGGTGATGACTATGATCCGCACCGCCTTAAGGCTGGAGGCCAGGGGCAACAAGTCCGCAGCCGATGTCCTGGCCAAGGTGAACAACTTTGTCTCCGACGATGTGAAGAAGGGGATGTTTGTCACCATATTCTACATCATCTTGGACTCCAAACGGAGGGTGATAAACTATGCCAGTGCTGGCCACAACCCAATGATCCTCTATCGGGGGGAGACAAAGAACACATACTTTTTGAACCCGAAGGGGATTCCTGTAGGCCTGAATCTCTTGGAGGAGGACTCCTTCACAAACACAATCAGGAAGGAGAATATAAAACTGAAGAAGGACGATATGCTGATTATCTACACCGATGGGATAACCGAGGCGATGAACCGGAAGAAGGAACAGTTTGGCGAGGAGAGGTTCTTGAACTTGATTAGGGAGGACGGCCATCATTCCCCCCAGGCCTTTGTGGGGAAGCTGGACGAGGCATTGGCCAACTTCACCGGAAATGCCCCCCAGAACGACGACATCACCCTGGTGGTCATCAAGGAGAAGGAGATGGCCGATACCATCCTGTTGAAGGAGAGGAAGAAACTTATGGAGATGGTGGAATCTGGGATTCCAGTTAAGGTTGCCTGTGAGAAGAGCAATGTCTCTCCATCTACTTATTACAGATACAAAAAGAGAATGGAGAAGTATGGCGAGAGGGGACTCCTGGATAAGATCTCCCGTTCGGCCGAGGTGATCAAAAGGGTGAGCTTAGAGGACAGAAACAAGATCTTAGATATAATAAGGGAACACCCCCAATTTGGGGCAAAGAGGATTGCCCAGGAGCTGAATACGGAGAAGTACGGTTTTACTAAATTGGATGTGATCAGGATCTACCAAGAACTTAGAAGCTCCCGGCTAAATACAAAGTTGAAGAGGTTGGAATTTGTGAAACGAACCAAGGGATTCTTGGATGAGAGGCTGAAGAGGGAGCTGGAAAAGGAGAAGGAGAGGCAACAGAGGTTGCCTGAAGCAATTCCCGAAGAGGAGGTCAAGGTTTCCCCAATAGAGGTCAGCTCCCAAGCAAAGGAAGAGACCAGACTAAGCCAAGAGGATATTGAGATATATGGCTCCATCTTGGAGGAGCTCAAGAAAGTGGCCCCGCCAGAGAAGGCCGAAAGGCTGGTTGACGAGCTGAAGGGAAAGCTCCTCCAGCGGATGGAAAGGGAGCAAAAGGGTGAACCAAAGGATAGCTGGCAGGAAGAGCTGGCAGAGGATGTATTGGAAGGAGATTGGCAAGAGGAGGTGGGCAGTCTGGAGCTGATACAGTCAAGGGATCCTCTTCCCCAGGAGAGAGATTGGTCTAAATATGCCCAGAGGCTCAAGAGAAAGATCAAACAGAATAGATGAGGAAAATTGCCGTCGTCACCTCTAAGGGAGGAACAGGAAAGACCACCACCGCCATCAATTTAAGTTATGGGCTGGCAATGTTTGGTCAGAGGGTCCTGCTCATAGACTGCGATCCCCAGAGGAATCTGGCCATCATTTTTGACACCTATGGAAGCCAAACCCTACCCGATCTCCTTCTTAGGGGAAAGGTTGACATCCTACAGGTAAGGAAGAACCTTTTTTTCATAGATTCCGGGGGAAGAAAGTTGGCCGAGACCGAGAGTTTGCTCGCCCAAAGAAAAGGGGGGGAACTAAGGCTTAGGCAGGTGCTCTCCACCCTAAAGGGCTCTGATTGGGTCATCTGTGACTGTCCCCCATCCACGAATCTAATCAACATAAACGTCCTCACCTACGCAGACTATGCCATCATACCGGTGAGTATGGATTTCTTGGGTATGGTGGGGGTGAAGAAGACAATGGAGACCATCGTAGAGGTAGATGAGAGGTTGGGGCATCAATTGAGGATATTGGGCATCTTGGCCACCTTTTTCGACTCCAGGACCAAGATCTCCTATGAGGTCTTACAGACTCTTAGGCAGCACTTCAAGGAGAAGGTGTTTAACACAGTAATAAGGACAAATACATCCCTTAAGGAGGCCCCTGGATTCCATAAGGTCATCTTCGAATATGCCCCCTATTCCTATGGTTCTCAGGACTACTATTTATTAACCGAGGAGGTGTTTAACTATGGCTGGGAAGAAAAGGGTGGGGACTGACATCTTCTCCCAGAAAGGAGAGAAAGAGAGCCTGGGGGAGCTCCTCTCCTCGGGGAATGAGCCAGATTTCGACCCTGAACCAGGGAAGGGGAAATGGATGAAGGTTACAGTCCTCTTGAAGGCAGAAGATGTGGAGAGGATAAGGAAACTTCAGGAGGGCCTGAGAAATAATGGCTACGGAGAGTATAGCAAAGCGGAGATATTGAGCTTTGCCATTAACAACATCTATGTCTCTGACTTTCCCGTTAAAGGGCAGACTTAATAGTCACCACTGATTGGCACGGAAAAAGATTTGAAATGTTACTCTAAAAAAGATAGATGATCTGTGGGAGGCATCTCCTGATGCCGATTATTGTGGGGGTCAATAATCTCTTTCATTCTTAATTCTACATTCTTCATTCTACATTACTTCTAACCCTGACCCCTATGAACTGTTACGAGTAAACTTAAACCGTGGAGGACAGGATGGAGGACATTAGGATCTCATTGAGTGCCGAGGGACCTAACAACGAGATCTCCATAGTTAGAGTGGATGGGGTTATAGATACAACCACATCTACCGAATTGGAGAAGGTAATGAACTCTCTGGTAGATCAAAAAAGACACAGTATAATAGTTGATCTGGGCGGGGTGGAGTACATCAGCAGTGCCGGTTGGGGGATCTTCATCTCCAACATCAGGGAGATAAGGTTAAACAAGGGGGACATCAAGCTGGTGAGGATGATACCTGAGGTTTATGAGGTCTTCGAGCTCCTGGAGTTTGACACCATCCTCAAAGCTTACGACAGTTTGGAGGAGGCGAAAAAGGATTTTGGGATGGAGCCGACCTTTAAAATGGAAGAGGCAGAGGAGATCAAGGAGGAGTTTGAGAGGAAGAGGGCAGAGGCATCTGCTCAGAAGGAGGCTAAAACTAAAGAAATCCGGGAGATAAGCGATGAGGAAATCATTCTGAAGGTGGTGAAGAAGAACCCCCTTCTGGGCATATCCGGCATCAGAAAAGAGGTAAAGGGCTTAGATGAAGCCCGCTCTCTGGGATGGTGGGGGACCAGGAAGATCTTGAAGGCAAAGGGATTGAAGAGCAAGAAGAGGAGGTTGCGGTTTAGCCGCAAGGAGAGGTTTGTCCAGAGATACAAGGGATAATGAGGAGTTCAAAAATCAAGCCAAAAGATAGGGAACTCAAGAGAAAAGCATACCACCTTTATGACCTTTATCTTTTGAGTGGTAGTGTAAAGCTCCTCAGGGATTTAGAGGAACTCCTGAATTCCTTCCTTTTGACCATATTAGGTCAGTTGAAATGTAGGAGCTCAGCCGTTCTCCTCCCACAGAAGGGAGAGGGGTTTCGCACTAGGTATGCAAAGGGGTCCTGGGAAGGTGAGGAGTGGGTTATAAAGGCAGGGGATCCCCTGGTTGGCTATCTTCTCCAGCAGGGCAGGCCCCTACCCCTACAGGGACGGGGATTTAAGGTGCTTGTCCCCATAGGGCCTAAGGGGGAGCTTCTGGGCATATTGGCCGTTGGGGAGAAGTTAAAGGGGGAAGAGTTCATCCCAGCAGATATGGAGATGCTCACTATTCTCTCCAATATGATCTCGGTGGCCATCTCCAACATCAATCAGGGGGAAAAACTGGAAAAGATCCCCCATATTGACGAACTGACCGGCCTCTACAATTACCGATCATTTTCCCTGAGGCTTAAGGAGGAGACCCTGCGGGCCAAGAGATTCGGCAGATATCTCTCCTTAGCCATCCTTGATCTGGACCTCTTTAACCTCTATAACCAGAGCTCGGGGGAGAAGAAGGGGGATCTGGTATTAAAACAGGTGGCCGCCATAATGAGGAATTCCCTGCGCGAGGTGGATATCCCCTTCAGATATGGAGGCGAAGAGTTTGCCTTCATTATGCCTGAGGCGAGCAGAAAGATCTGCAAGGAGCTGATGGAAGGGGTGAGGGGCGACATAGAGGAGTATCCCTTCCCGGGGGAGCAACTCCAGCCTAAGGGAAGATTAACTGCCAGCGTAGGTGGGGCCACTCTTTCCGATGATGCCAAGACGGTGGAGGAGCTTATCTACAAGGCAGATCTCTCCCTCTATAAGGCCAAGAATTCCGGCCGAAACCTCTCCCTCTGTTATTCGGAAGCACAGAGATGAACCGGCCCAGGCCAATTCAAGTTTTTTGAATGCCGTAAAAAAACTCGGCATTTCCTCTAATCTTCGATTAACGAGGAGAACCTTTGGTAAAGGCACTGACTCCGTCGCCTTGATCCTTCCCCGTTCTATTGCCTTTTTCCACATTTTTCATTTCACATTCTTAGCCTTGCCAATATATGAACAGGTCCGGCTAAGACGCACCTCTCCCCTACCCGAGGTCTTAGAATCCCCTCTGGCCCCCCACATGCGAAATTACCCCCCCTTTAAGTCACATCCTTTCCTTCTATAATGACCTGTTTCCCCTTGACAGAGCATTATTATTGTGCTAAATTGAATTTATAGGCTAATCTATCTCGACATTTCGGGGGTTGTTTGAAGTCCCGCACTTATTCATAAGTTCGGGATTCAAGGGTGACAGCTACGCAATCCTACACTCTCTCGGATTGCGGAGCGCCAGAGG
>DAOVCL010000140.1 GCA_030670005.1 Candidatus Zixiibacteriota bacterium
AACTCCCGGCTCATAAAGGTGGCTTTCTGTCGGTTGATGCCGCCGTGGACATCATTTGTGTGCATAATCACGATTCTCTGCCCCTCTAAGGCCCAGGAAGGAGATGGCCTAATGAAGAGAAATGGGGCTAAAAGAAGTAACCAGCAAAGCTTTCTTGTCATTTTTTTCTCCTTTAAATTTTGTAGCTTACTGTGGCAATAAGCTTAAGCAGAGACTCCTTCACCCGGTCTTTTCTCAGCTCTGAACCGTCGGGGAAGAGATCTTCCTGTCTGTATTCTCTGTTTCCTATCTCCCCACCCAAGTCTATTTTTATTCCCTTGGTCTCAAATCCTGTGCCAAAGGTGAATGAGGAGATGGCCATATCTCGGCCAAAAGGGGAAGGCTGGTAGAGGAATCCAAATCTTGCAGGTATCTGGTTGAAGAAGACGTGTTCTACGCCTCCTCTTATCTCCCAGACATCCCTCAATTTGAGGAGAGAGGTATCCTTAGGTTCGGCCCGAAGTTTAGACCATCTGATAAACTCGGTTTCCAGGTAGACCCTAGTCTGCAGCTTGCTTCTGGGCCTATACTCTACCCCAAAGTTGATCCCCCAGGGGTAAGTAAAGCTATAGCTAAGCGTAGTATCCGCAATAAGAGAATCCCCTAAAAAATCCTGATAGTGATGGTCACCCTCGATGGTCGGCTTTGACCTGTAGGAGAGGCCAAACCTAATTCTACCTGAGGGCTTATAGGTGAGGCCCAAGGAGATGTTACTTCCCTTAAGGGATCTATTCTTCCATACCTCCCTTAGATCGGTCTGAGGGGTATTTAGAGAATCTGTTTCCCTGGATTTCTTTGCCGTCCCCCTCAGTATATTCAGGGAGGCTCCCACTCCCAGCCAGGGGGTTATTCCCCGGGAGAGGCTCAAGGAAAGAGCGTTTATCCCCCCAGAGGCCTTGATCAAATTCCTGGCCAGAAGCTGATCTTTGTTTGGATCTTCCTGACCTCTTATCTCCTCCTCATAGTCATATCTGAAGTTGGAGAATGGGTAGTAGGCTAAACCTATAGCGGGAAGGTATTTGTGGTTAAACCCCTTGACTACCGCAAAGTAAAAGTCATCATAGTAATTGGTGTTCATCGCATAGGTGTTGTAGGTGAGGAAGCCCTCAAAGCTATCGTGCACCGGGAATGCCCTATTCTCCGTGGCCTGGGTAACCCTCAGGGAAGTTGCCAGCAATAGGTTTTTTACCTCTGAGGAGAGGGCCGGGTTAAGGGCTATTGCCAGTGGTTCGCTGACTACCCCTGTATGTCCTAAGGATAAGGAGCGGGCATTTAAGGCAGTTATCCTCCCTCCGTAATAGGTGTCGTAAAAGGTGTAGCTCTGGGCTATGCTCAAGGGAGTGAAGAGCGAAAGCATCAGCAGAAAAAGCAAGAGTTTATTTTTCATCTTGGCCTCCATAACTTACCAGTTATAGTCAATTTGCAGCCTGAACGAAGGTGAGAACTCCCTTACATTCCAGGCATCAGGGTCATTGCCCCAGGGATCGTTGAAATAGCGGGCATCCACATAGCTACGGGGCAGGGATCTGTCTAAGGTATACTTAAACTTTACCGATAACTTCGGCGACAGCCTATCAGCAATGGAGAACCAGTAGCGGTAGGAGTTCCCATCGAGCACTAAGAACTCGTTGTCCTCAAATGTCCAGAAGAAACCATCGTATATGCCTATAAAGGCCTTTAGGGTCAAGTTCTGATTGAAGTTGTGGGTAAATGTGGCCCCTATAGCCTCGGATGGTTGAGCCGCCTGGCCGGATACCGGATGTTCCCCATCGGGTTCGGGGTTGTCCACCAGCCTGGGACGGGGGGGCCACCCGGTATAGGTGGTAACATAGATGAAGTCTATGTCATCATAGCCGGAGAGGCGGGCATTCAGGTGGAGACGAGTAGAGACATTGTTGAAACTGAATGGGGTAAGCCCATTTGACCAGTTGCGGGACTGCCATTTCTGTCTCAGCTTGAACCTTAGGGGATAGATAAGCCTGTATTCCAATTTGGCTACCACCCGTGAGTAGTGTGCCCCATCGGCCTTCCTCACCCAGGTGTCAAATTCTATCTGGGGGATGAGCCTCTCGGCTATCCGATAGCGGGAGGAGAGATAGAGGCCCTCCTCTGCCTGGGGTGTTACCGAGTTGTCATAGAGGAGGCCATACCAGGGGTCGCTCAGATAATACTGGTCTTCCAATATGGTTCCCTTGAACCTCTCGTAGTTGGAAAAGGCCCGACAGTAGGGGTTGTCATAGGAGAGATCGTAGTTACGGTAGAGGGCCAAGAGGTTGAAGTTCTCATACTGCAGGTAGCCGCTGAGGATGATGGCCCAGGGATTTTGGCGGAGGGGTGAATCTGCCGTATCCAGCACAGCATACTCCCCCTGCAGGGAGAGGTTCTTGTAGATGGTTTGGAAGTCAACCCCATAGAGGCGGCGGAACTTCCCCGGGCTTTTGTAGAGGCTAAAGATCTCGCTATCCATAGTTGTTAGCTTGTCAGGGCGGGAGACAACAGTCCCGGTTTGAGGATCAAACCACCTGTTGTAGAGGCTCTCATAGAAGCTTAGCCCTATATGGCTTCCCAAAATCGGGCTATATCTCAGGTATCCCCCATAGGTCTTCTCCTTTAAGACATCCCTCATCGGAGAGAGACCGTATTTCTCTCTCTCCCTATTCCCTATTTTGGGAGTCATAATGATGTAGGAGTAGACGCTCCCATCAGGGTTGAGGATGGCATCCTTTTTGTCCTTGGAATAGAAGAAGATGCCATCCAAACTCCGCCAGGAGCCCTGTAGGGCTATGCCATGCAAGGCGAACTCCTCAGTGCGGGAGAGATCACCCAGAACTCCAATGAACCTCTTGTCCCAGGAGAAGCCAGATTTGCGCGGCTTAAAGAAGTCCGTATTCTCCATTACCAATCCCTGGCCAAAGGCCAGCATATAATTGCCCAAAACGGCCCTCTGCAGGGAGAATCCCCTCCATTTTAATCCCTCTAAACTCAGATACCATTTTAAGGTCGCTGGGGTCCGCAGGTCGAGAATCCTTTTCTCCAGCTTCTCGCCCTGGTTTCGGTGGGTGAGCAGGCCCAACTTGAGGTTCTCCCCCCATCTCAGCCTCAGCTTGTTGGTCCAGGCAGGTCTCTCCCGATACAGCTTGAGCCGGTCGTTCCAGGATGCATATCCGCCGCTGGTTCCTTGGGTATTTTCCTGAAAGACATCCATCAGGTCATTTTCAAATGGGGTGTTGCAGAATCTCATCTGGTAGTCACCGTGGAGCTCCTTCTTCTCTTCTTTGGGAGTGTATCTGAGAAAGTATCTGGCATTGGAATAACCCCAGCCGGATAATCCGGGGACCTTTCTTAACTCACCCCGATGGGCGATTCTCCCTGCTCTCTGGTGGTGCTTGACGATGGCCAACGCATCCACCGGAGAGACATTCTGCAGGTTCATCAGGTCATAGATGGAGGCTGTGTTCACATTCAAGGGAGAGAGGGCGATATCTGTCCAGGTATCTACCAGACCCTCATTTGTCCCCTCGGTGGAGGCCCATTGGGAGATGCGGTAGTAGATTGCATTTCTCCTGCTCAGTTCCTCACTCCCCTCCTCCACAGGGGTTACCTTGATCAGCGGTTTGATCCTGTCGAACTCCTCCTGGTCGATCTGGAGTATCCTTCTCAGATCATAGATGCTCTCCAGATAGGAGCAGTAGTAGAGATAGTTATAGATGGCGAGAGCATCCTCCCTGGTGAGGGGGAGCTTCTCTATCTCTTGTCGGGTGGCGTAGTTTATATCCAATTGGTTCTCTGGGGTATATCCACCTGCCAGAAGTGGGATAGGCAGCAGGAGAAAGAGGGCTAAAGTCCATCCTTTAATCAGCTTTTCCATCTCCTCCCCCTATCTTTTAAACCGGTAACCTAAGGTGAACTGATGGGTCGAGCCGGGCTCAGAATTATAGGAAAAGGCATAATCAAAGGAGATACCTTGGTAGTAGATACCCATACCTAAGGTGTAAAGATTGGGATTGTTTTGGAGTCCGGTCCTTAGGTTGAGGGAATTTGTTATTCTGCTTTCTACCCCGAAGTGAAACTGCGTCTCGTTATTTAGCTCCTTTTCCATATCCCAGTTAGTTGTCATTCCTTTGTAAGGGGAGTAACAGACCCCTATAGTGATGCTCTGGGGGAGATCATATTTAGTGGTCTCCCCCATCTGGGGGTTGTTTATATTGCGGGCCATAAACCCCAACCTTGTTCTCCTCCAAATCCCAGCCAAGCCACCGATATCTAGGCCAAAGGTATGGGCAGAGCCCAGATCCACTCCCTCGACAGACTTTCCGAACTCCAAGGAGTAGAGATTGAGCGTATATCCCAAGGAGAGCCAACTGTGGATATCACCCATTAACCTGAACCCCTGCCCGAACTGGAAAGTCTTCTCTCCCTCCATCTCCACTCCCTTGTATTCCACCCCCAGCTTCTGAAAGGAGAAGCCCAGGGTTCCATAATCTCCGATGGGAACGGTTAGATCGGCCCAATTGTGGGAGAGGAAGCTTAGACCAAATGGCCTCTGATAGGAACTATGAAACTGGTAGTCGGTTACCTGAAAGAGGCCAGCGGGGTTGTAGTAGATAGCAAATCCATCATCAGCTAAGGCCACAAAGGAACTCCCCATAGCCCTTACCCGTGCGCTGGGGTTCAAATCAGGGAAGATGGCAAAACTTTGTTGGGAGAGAAGAAACAGAAGGGCAATTCCGCAAAAGATTATCCTCTTTTTCAATGACAAACCTCCTTTTTTTAAGAATTTGTGCCTTTTGCAGGGACTCCGATTTATCGGAGCCCGCTTTCGTTACGGGTTCGATAAATCGAACCCTATACTTTTGCTATCGTCCATCCGCATTCATGGGTGGTTAGTGTTATTTGAGATAATACCTCAACCCCCGAAGGTGAGGTCGAACCTGATTATCAGATCGCTCAGGTCTATATCTGGCACATCGTAGAGGTCAAGCTTGTTTATCTTCCATTTGTTTTTATCCATCCAGTATTGGAAGTAACCTATATTTACTCCGATTCCCATCTATTCCAATATGGAGTACTTTGCTCCTATCCAGGGCATAAAGGAGAAGAAACTGTTCTTGATCGATGTGGAGATGTTAGCACTTCCTATCGGTTGCTGGTAGTCCTCCCAGATTCCGTCCCAGCCAATGGGCCCCTTGTTTTCGCTCAGTTTTATGGTTACACCTCCCCAGGCCAGAAGGGCCCCCAAGGAGAGCTCCACCCGATTGAGGGGTCTGAAGACATACTCCCCGGTTATACCCCCAAAGCC
>DAOVCL010000136.1 GCA_030670005.1 Candidatus Zixiibacteriota bacterium
CCCATCTCCTCCACCCGAATGGCCACATCGGTGGGTGGACCAAACCTCTTTATCTCCGATCGGCTAAAATCATAACTTTGCCCCTCCACCTCCACATCCTTGAGGGCATCCCTGATCTGATCGGCGGGAAGGGGTTGGCTAAAGTGAAGGGTCAAGAGGGTCCCTCCGGAAAAGTCTATGCCATATCTAGGCCCCTGATGAACAATTAGGGAGACTATCCCGGCCAGGATAACGATGAGCGAGCCGGTGATGGCTATCTTCCTCTTCCCGATAAAGTCGATCTTCGTTCCGGTCAAAAGCTCCATTTCGTCCCCCTTTCAGATGGAAAGCCTGGCAACTTCCCGGCCGGCAGTCAAGCTATCAAATATTACCCTGGTTACAACAAGGGCCGTAAACATACTGGCTGCTATCCCCAGCATAAGGGTAGTGCCAAAACCCTTTATCGGACCTGTCCCCACCAGATAGAGGATGGCAGCGGTGAAGAAGGTGGTGAGGTTGGCATCCAATATAGTGCGGAAGGCCCGGGAGTAACCGGCATCTATGGCCACCCGCACCGTCTTGCCTGTCCTCAACTCCTCCCTTATCCTCTCAAAGATCAGCACATTGGCATCCACAGCCATACCTATGGTGAGGATGATCCCAGCTATCCCAGGCAGGGTGAGGGCAGCCCGCAGCCCGGCCAGGGCAGCCATAACGAAGATAAGGTTCAGGATCAGGGCCAGATTGGCTATCAACCCGGCCCCCTTGTAGTAGAAGACCATAAAGAGAACTACCAGGATCATACCGATTATGGCCGCATGTATCCCCTTGCGGATGGAATCCTCTCCCAGGGAGGGGCCAACGGTTCGCTCCTCAATGATGTTTACCGGGGCAGGAAGGGCACCCGCCCTGAGCACAATGGCCAGATCCTTGGCCTCGGTCATCTTCCCGATGCCGGTGATTATTGCCCTCCCATCTGGGATCTTAGACTTGATCCTGGGTGCACTGTAGACATTTCCATCGAGAACAATGGCCAAGAGCCTGTCAATATTGGCCCCGGTCACGCGAGAGAAGATCCTTGCTCCCCTCTTGTCTAACCTCATATTTACAATCGGTTGGTTGGCTATCTCAGGGTCTAAGCCCCCCCCGATGGTGATCTTGGCATCGGTGAGATAGGCGCCGGTGAGCTCAGACTTCTTCTTCAACAGATATAACCATTTGATCTGTCCTTCCCGATAGGTCTTATATTCAGCACCCCACCTCAGCTCCATATCCTGAGAAATTAGGGCCTGCACCTCTGGAAGGCTGAGGAGGCTGTCTACCTGGGGAATATCCTCCTCAGGAACCATCACCTGACCGTTCTTCTGATTTAAAAACTCAACCAAATAGGAGAGGGGATGTTCCTCCTCAGATGTGCCCATCTCCGCCTCCAGGCTCCCGGCGGGGGACTCCTTAAACAGCTCCTTCAGTTTGGCCTCTTCCTCCTCTTTTTCCTCCTTGTCCCCGGAGAGGATCTCGTCGATCCTGTCCAGGAGGGCCTTCATATCCTTATAGTCTCTAACCAGTTTGAACTCCAAAAGGGCAGTCCTGCCGATGAGCTCCTTGGCCCTCTCTGGATCCTGTAGCCCGGGAAGCTCAATGATCATCCTATCCTGCCCCGATCTCTGGACCAGGGGTTCGGAGACGCCAAATTGATCCACCCGGTTACGGATGATCTCCAAAGCCCTATCCACAGCATCCCGGGCCTCCTTCTGAGAAAGCTTTGATTTGTCCACCTCAAGCACCAGGTGCATCCCCCCCCTCAGATCCAGGCCCAGTTTCACCGCCCTCTTTTTCAATCTGGCCAACTCCCCTGAATCCATCTTTCCCCTGGCCTCCGAAGATATAGTGGCCAATCTCAAGGTGGGATAGAGATACCAGATGGACAAAAGGAAAACCACGATGATGATAAAGATCTTAATCCTCTGTGCTCTTCTCATTTCTTCTCCCCATTAGCTCACCAGTTCCTTCATCTCCCTGACCGCCCTCTCCAAACCAACGAAGAGGGCCCTACCAATGATGGAAAAACCAATATTTAACTCCTCAATGGCCTCTATTTGGGCCACATTCCTCACATTCCTGTAGTTCAGTCCATGGCCTGCTCCTACCCCCATTCCGAGCTTGTGGGCCATAGCGGCCATCTCCTCCAGCCTCTCCAGCTCCTCCAGCTCGGTGGCCGTGTCCTCCGCCCCTGCATATCTGCCCGTGTGTAGCTCCACAAAGTCAGCTCCCAACTTGGCCGCTGACTTTATCTGATGGGGTTCAGGATCAACGAACAGGCTAATCACAATGTCCCTTTCCCGTATCTCCTTTAAAATGGGGGAGAGATGATGGGCCTTTTCCGCCACATCCAGGCCCCCTTCCGTCGTCAACTCCTCCCTTCTCTCCGGCACTAAGGTGACCATATCCGGCCCTACCTCCTGAGCTATAGTGACCATCTCCTCGGTGGGGGCCATCTCCATATTGAGATGGGTCTTCACCACCTCTCGCAAAAGCCTTAGGTCCCTATCCTGGATGTGTCTTCTGTCCTCCCTGAGATGCACAATGAGGCCATCTGCCCCGGCCATTTCCGCCAGCAACGCTCCTGCTACCGGATCCGGCTCACTCCCCTTACGGGCCTGCCTTAGCGTGGCTATGTGATCGACATTTACAGATAACCTCATCCTTCCCCCTTTCTTACTTCAAGAGCTGGGATATGGGGACAAACCTGATCCCCTTTCCTTCCAGTCTAGGCCTCTCCTCCTTAATCACCTTCCAGGTCTCTGCTGATAGCCTACCCACTCCTACTGCTTCCCCCTGCACCCAGGCCAGATGAGCAAGCCTCCTCAATTTGCCTAAAATATATTCTTTCCTTTCCCTCTTGTCAATGAAATCTTCAGAAAAAACCGCCATTGGCTTCCCCGTAAGGGATTTATCCTTAATTTGGTGACTTACCACCAGATACCTCCCTCCAAGCTCCTGCATAATGGCCAGCAAAAGATCCTGATCTGCCTCAGAGCCAAAGGAGAGGTCCAGCCCTCCCGCTTGGGGAAAATAATCCAAGACCTTCCGCACCCTCCCCCTTATCTGGTCTGGTTCCATATCTGTCCTCACCTCCCATCTCCTCATCCCCGGCAGGGGGAAGGATTGCAAGGGGAGGGCAATGAGCACCTCCTTTCCACTTTTCTGTGCCCTACGCAAATTCTTCTGCTCAGTACCCGGGAGAAAGGAAAGGGCCAAGGGGAGATTTGATCTCAGGATCTTAGTCAAGAGAGCCCCTTTCCTTCCCTCAAAATCCTGGAGGATAAGGGCAAGCTTTGCCGACCTGGCTGCAACCAAGGGATCCCTCTCCACCAGCAAGATATGGGTAATCCTCTCCCCAAATCCTACCCTCAGGGAGAGGCTCTTCCCCCTATTTAGCTCCGCCCCCTCAATGATCCGAGCCCCTGACCCCTGAAGTAGATGATTCAGACTCTGGTGGAAGTGGAGAAGGGAATAGACATCGGATATCCTAATCCTCTCCTTTTTGATCCCCCCCTCTCCCCAAAAGCTGGCCACCTTCTCCTTGTCAACTCCATACCGCACAAGAACTGAGTCAATGGCCTCATCGACAGCCTCAGGCCTGATGGATCTGCCCCCCTTGTTCAGGGATAGTCTCCCCAGGGCCAAAAGGAGAAGAAAAAAACCAGCCAAAAGTAGGAAAAGGGGATAGAGACGATTTCTCTTACCCCTTCCTCGATGGCTCTTAGAGGTTCTTATGGGCAAAGACATTGACTAAGCTCATCCCTTAACGAATCATTTCGGAATTTCTAAGAAATTGCGAAATGTTGGGGGTTGTTTGAAGTCCCGATCCCGGAGCGTGGGGAGGATTCAATCATGACAGCAGAGCAATCCGAGCGAGCACAGGATTGCAGAGCGCCAGTCTTTTGTAGGGGTCGGATTTATCCGACCCGCTTTTAGAGAAACCGAGGGGAGCTAAGTTCGGCCTGACGTCCGATAATGGCTGGTTTCAAAACTCAGACTCGTCCTTCCAATGGACGATATACCAGAGATCTGTGTCCTCATCCTTCCTGAATTTGAACTCTGCCTGGCCATGGGCCCAATCTCCCATTGTGGGATACTCCTGCCAGAGGACAACCAACTCAAATCCCACCAGATAAACTATCCTGGTCTCGGAAAATGGATTATCGCCCTTGGAAGGCTCTATGGAGCTCTCCGGTTCCCCCAACCAGGTGAGGCGGATGCTCTTGTTAAAATATTTAAAGAGACCCTCCGTCCGCTTCAGATCCTCGGCCTTGCCATAGCTATCCCAGCTTCCCTTCTCATCATCAAACCATTCGAATTGAAAGTTCTCGTCCAAACATCTCTCATAGGCCTTAAGGTCCCGGTTCTGGTAGGCATACCTGAAGTTCTGCAACACATTATCAGGAGAGACGGGTTTAAGCAGGGGTTCCCCCTCCTCCCTGCTGCTGTCCTGAGCCGGGGAGAAGGGATTTAGACATCCCATCCCCCAGAGGGGAATGAGGAGAACGGTAAGTATCAAAAGTCTCTTTCCCATCTCCCTTTGAAGATAACAAAAATTTTTCCCCTGTCAAGGTTTAAAGGGAGGGACTCTGACTAAAAAGCCCACAAGGTTACCATAATCGGGAAGTTTCTTCAGAAGGTGATTAAGAATTATAAGGGAAAAACTGAAGGCAGGAAGTGCCCCCAAGGAGAAGTGGCCATTAAAAAACTGCCGAAAGGTTTCCCCCTTCGGCAGTTTAGCAACTTCCCCTGTGCTTTGCCAATCGAGCTATTTCAACAGGATCATCTTTTTCGTCTCTGTAAAATCTCCTGCCTCAATTCTGTAAAAATAGATCCCGCTTGATAAAGAACTCGCATCCCACCTGACAGTCTTGTAACCTGCCTTCTGTTCCCCATCCACCAGAGTAGCTACCCTCTGCCCCAGGATGTTGTAGATCCCCAGCTTCACCCAACAATCCTTAGGCAAAGCATACTTGATCTGAGTGGTGGGATTAAAAGGATTTGGATAGTTCTGGGAGAGGTCACAGGCCTTGGGCAGGGCCGGTTCCCCAGGTTCATCTTCCACTCCCACCTCAGTCGCATCAACCATCTTGAATTTGACCTGGTAGTATCCTCCCTGGCCCTGCGTCCAGCAGACATAGAAGGTGTCCGGATTTGAAGCTAAGGTTAGATGAGGATATACCGAACGGACCCAATAATCGCTTATTCTTCCTTTAGAAGACCAATCTTCCCCCTCCCGCTTACTCCAACAGATGGACCTGTTTCCATCAGGGATCTCCTTCTCAGACCAAACCACATACCGTCCACCAGCAGTAACCGGAGAGGAACAATTGGTCTCTACCTGGGTAACCTGTTGGATAGGCCCCCAGCTACCATCTATCCATCTCCTATGATAGATGTTGACATTTGGCCCATCAGGGGCCTCCCAGACCACATCCACGGTATCCTCAATCCCGCCCAGAGAAGGGTGATGGCAATCTGTGCCTGTGGACAACTCCACTATCTGAGTCCATTCACCCAAGGAATCCCTTTCGGTGTAATATATCGCCCCGGACTTCTCCCAGGCCAGATGA
>DAOVCL010000115.1 GCA_030670005.1 Candidatus Zixiibacteriota bacterium
CTTAGGTGGTTTAGCCCTTTTCCTCTTTGGGATTAAATACGCCGCCGAGGGCCTGAGAGGTATGGCCGGAAACAGGCTTAAGCCCATCTTGAGCAGGCTCACCAGGAAGAGATTCTTAGGTCTTTTAATCGGAACAGTGGCTACCTTTGCCACCCAGAGCAGCAGCGCCACCACAGTTGTACTGGTCAGTCTGGCCAATTCCGCCCTCATTGGCTTAAGACAGTCCCTGGGCATAATCTTAGGGGCAGACATTGGAACCACCTTTACCGTCCAGTTGATCGCCTTTAAGATCTCCAACTATTCACCCCTGATCATCTTTGTGGGATTCATGATTATGGTTAGTGGGGGGAAGGGAAATCGGGGCAAGCTGGGACAGGCAATTATGGCCTTTGGATTTATATTTTTGGGGATGAAGATTATGTCTGATGTAATGGCCCCCTTGAGGTCTCATCCCGGGGTTATGGCTGTCTTTGCTTCAGTGGGCAGAATGCCCCTTTTGGGTATCCTTATATCCACCCTTTTCACCGCCTTGATCCAAAGCAGCGCTGCCACCATTGGCCTTGTCTTGACCCTCTGTTTCCAGGGGATATTAGACCTAACCTCGGCTATTCCCCTTGTCTTGGGAGCAAACATAGGCACCTGTGCTACTGCCCTTTTGGCCTCCCTGGGGACATCCACTGAGGCTCGGAGAGTGGCTCTGGCCCATATCATATTCAAGATCTTAGGGGTTGCCCTCTTCTTCCCATTTCTGCGGGGATTTGAATCCCTTGTCTTACGGACTTCAGGGGATCTGGCTCGTCAGGTGGCCAATGCCCATACCATATTCAATGTGGGTATGGCCCTGATCTTCCTCCCTTTAGTCCCCCTCTATGCTCGGATGGTTAACTCTCTGATCCAGGAATCAGGGAAGAAGAAGGAGTTCGGTCCCCTCTATCTTGACCCCAGAGTACTGGAGACACCAGCCCTGGCCCTTGGTCAGGCCACAAGGGAGATCCTCAGGATGGGAGATATCGTCTATGGGATGCTTAGAGGCGTAATGGAAGTCTTCAAGAAGAACGATGAGGATTTGAGGAGCAGAATAGTGGAGGATGATGATAAAGTTGACCTCTTGGAGGAGTCCATAACCCCTTATTTGACAAAGCTATCCCAAAAGGAGCTTACCCCAGAGCAATCAGAGAGGGAGATTGCCCTTTTGCATATAGTTGATGAACTGGAACATATCGGAGATCTGGTAAGCAAGAACATAATGATCTATGCCAGAAAGAAGATAGAAGATGGGTTCTACTTCTCCGATCAGGGTTTTGATGAGATCAAGAGTTACCACCGGGAGACCCTAATCACCATCCAGATGGCCCTCAATGCCTCGGCCTCCTTTGACAAGGTCTCCGCTCGCCAAATAATTGATCGGACAAAGAAACTTGTTGATGAGCAAAATAGGCTTCACCGCGCCCATATCGAAAGACTACACCGGGGATACAGGGAAAGCTTGGAGACAAGCACCATCCATTTGGATCTCTTGAATGACTTCAAGGGGATAAACCTCCATGCATCTTACATAGGTTATTCGATTTTAGGGCGGGTTTAGAGATGAGAAGTTTTCTTCGCAGATGGTTACTCACCACCATCGCCATCCTCCTCATAGCATACCTCTTTAAGGGCATTCAAGTAGAGGGGATTGGGCCTGCCATCTGGGCAGCCCTTTGTCTGGGATTTATCAATGTGGTAATCAAACCCGTGGTTAAGCTTCTTACCTTTCCCTTAACCTTCCTTACTTTTGGTCTCTTTGCCTTGGTGATAAATGCCCTCTTCCTCCTTGGGGTTTCCCTTCTCGTGGCTGGCTTTCGGGTAACAAATTTCTGGAATGCACTCTTAGGGGCCCTCTTGATAAGCGTGGTGAGTGCAATCCTTAACTGGATTCTGGGTAAAAGCCACCACCGATAACCACCTATAAAAGAGATCTATGTAACTCCCTGAGATGCGGAGCGATCTGAGTCTTGATGTGCATGGGGAAGGGTTGGTGGGATCCTATATAGAAGTTAGCTATGGAAAGAGCTTAGTTCTAAATAGTTCCAACAAAATAGTTGACAAACCCTTGATTAAAGTTTAACTTACCTCAATTCAATTTTGCTATTGGAGGACTATGGACCATTTCTATATTGAGAGAGCCAAAGAGTTTGTGGGCAAAGAGGTAACCCTTAGAGGTTGGCTTTATAACAAAAGGGATAGTGGAAGGGTTAAGTTTCTCCTCCTCAGGGATGGAACCGGTATTATGCAAGCAGTTATGGTCAAAGGTGAAGTTGGAGATGCCCTCTTTGATGGCTTCGATGCGCTCACCCAGGAGTCCTCACTTATGGTCAGCGGGAAGGTGAGGGAGGAGAAGAGATCGCCTGGAGGTTATGAGCTCTCCATAAAGGGAATAGAGGTGGTGCAGTTATCCCATGACTATCCCATTACTCCTAAGGAGCATGGGGTGGGTTTTCTCATGGATCATCGCCACCTCTGGCTAAGGTCTAAGAGACAGCATGCCATTATGAGGATCAGGGCCGAGATCATCCAGGCCTGTCAGGATTACCTTAATGGAAATGGTTTTACCCTCATTGATGCCCCTATATTTACCCCCTCGGCCTGTGAGGGCACAACCACCCTATTTGGGGTTGACTATTTCGGGAGAAAAGCCTATCTTACCCAGAGTGGCCAGCTATACAATGAGGCAGCGGCTATGGCCTTTGGCAAGGTATACTGTTTTGGCCCTTCCTTCAGGGCGGAGAAGGCCAAGACCAGAAGGCATCTCACCGAGTTCTGGCAGGTGGAACCAGAGATGGCCTATGCCGGACTCAATGAGACGATAGAAGTTTGTCAGGACCTCCTTCTCTTTATCCTGCGGAGAGTGCTGGAGAGGCGGAGGGAGGAGCTGGAGAGACTGGAGAGGGATGTAGGCTTTCTGGAGAGGATCAAACCTCCCTTCCCCCGCATTTCCTATGATCAGGCCTTGAAGATCATTAAGGAGGAAGGAGAGGAACTCCAGTGGGGTGAGGACTTTGGGGCCCCGCAGGAGACGGCCCTTTCCCAGAGATTCGATACCCCCTTCTTTGTGCATAGGTATCCTACTCAATGCAAGGCCTTCTATATGAAGAGGGATGAAAAGGACCCTCGTTTGGCCCTCTGTGTAGATGGTCTGGCTCCAGAGGGGTATGGGGAGATAATAGGAGGGGGGGAGAGAGAGGATGATCTGCAAGTCCTGAAGCAAAGGATAAAGGAGTATGATCTCCCTGAGGAGGATTTTCAATGGTATCTTGATCTGAGGAGATTCGGCTCTGTTTCCCATTCTGGCTTTGGTCTGGGCATTGAGCGCACAGTAGCCTGGATCTGTAAGCTCTCCCATGTGAGGGAGGCTATCCCCTTTCCCAGGATGTTAGATAGAATTAAACCTTAGAAGAAATTCCCACTTAAAAAATGTCCTGATAAATCGGGATTATAATTTCTTGATATTTTGGTGTCATTCGGTGTTTTCACACTTTATTTGAGATGAAAAGTTATCCATTCGCCGAGATAGAATCTAAGTGGAGGAAGAAGTGGGCGGAGGAGGGACTCTATACCACTAATATGCAGAAGATCGACAAGAAGTGTTACTGCCTGGTAATGTTCATCTACACTTCGGGGGATAAGATGCATATAGGACACTGGTATAACTATGGCCCCACAGATACCTGGGCCCGATTTAAGCTAATGCAGGGTTACAATGTCTTTGAGCCCATAGGATATGATGCCTTTGGCCTACCTGCGGAGAACTATGCCATAAAGGAGGGGGTTCATCCGGCCATAAGCACAGCAGAGAATATCTCCTTCATTAGAGAACAGCTTAAAGTGGTCGGGGCTATGTATGACTGGAGCAAGGAGATAGACACCAGTTCCCCCAAGTATTATAGGTGGACTCAATGGCTCTTCCTTCAGCTTTATCACCAGGGTCTGGCCTATCGGAAGAAGGCTCCGGTAAACTGGTGTCCCTCCTGTCAAACGGTTCTGGCCAATGAGCAGGTGATAGATGGCAGGTGTGAGAGGTGCGATTCCGAGGTCACCAAGAGGGATCTGAAACAGTGGTTTTTTAAGATCACCGATTATGCGGAGAGGCTTTTGGAAGGGCTGGATAGGATAGATTGGCCAGAGAAGACAAAGATTATGCAGAGAAACTGGATAGGGAAGAGCGTAGGGGCAGAGGTTGATTTCAAACTTGCCGGGGGAGAGGATAGCCTGACAGTTTTCACCACCCGCCCGGATACCCTCTATGGGGCCACCTATCTGGTCTTAGCCCCGGAACATCCTTTGGTAGAGACGCTTACGGCTCCTTCCCGCAGAAAAGAGGTGGCTGCGTATATAGAGAAGACCAAACGGGAGAGTGAGATAGAGAGGACATCCCTGGAGAAGGAGAAGACAGGCGTCTTCACCGGTGGCTATGCCGTAAATCCCATAAATGGGGAGAAGATTCCGATATGGATATCCGACTATGTCCTTCTTACCTATGGCACTGGGGCCGTGATGGCGGTTCCAGCCCACGACCAGAGGGATTACGAGTTTGCCCTTAAGTTTAATCTCCCTGTAAGGTGGGTGATCAGGCCCGCAGACGGGGAACTGGGGGATAGGGGAGAGGCATTCGTAGAATATGGGGTTATGTTCAACTCCAAAAGGTTCGATGGTCTACCCTCTGAGGTGGGAGGGAAGAGGGTAGTGGAGGCTCTTCAGGAAAGGCATTTGGCTAAACCGAAGGTAAACTATCGGCTAAGGGATTGGCTCATATCGAGGCAGAGGTATTGGGGGGCCCCTATTCCCATCGTCTACTGCGAGAGGTGTGGGGAGGTTCCGGTTCCAGAGTCAGAACTTCCGGTGAAGCTCCCCTTTGAGGTTGATTTCAAACCAACTGGAACCGGAGAATCCCCCCTGGCTACATCCGCCGAATTTGTCCAGGCCTGCTGTCCCAGGTGCGGAGGCCAGGCCCGCAGGGAGGTGGACACGATGGATACCTTTGTCTGTTCCTCCTGGTATTACCTTCGTTATCCCAATCCTAATTGTACCGATAGACCTTTTGACTCAGAGCTGGTCTCTAAATGGCTTCCTGTGGACCAGTATGTGGGGGGAGCTGAACACGCCGTTATGCATCTCTTATATGCACGTTTCATCACTAAAGTCTTTTATGACAAAAGGTTGATAAACTTTGATGAACCATTCCTTAAACTGAGACATCAGGGAACAATCACCAATGCTGGGGCAAAGATGTCCAAATCCAAGGGGAATGTGGTGCGACCAGAGGAGTATATAGCCGAATATGGGTCAGACTCCTTCAGGATGTATCTTATGTTTATGGGCAATTATGAGCTTGGTGGTGATTGGGACAGCTCTGGCATAAATGGGGTCTTCAGATTTCTCAATCGGGCATATAGACTTATTGATGGGAAAAGCTTTCAACAAAACGTAGATTTTAAACCTACATCCCAGGCGGACAAAGCCCTCTGGTGGAAGTTAAATTATACTATCAAGAGGTGTAGCCAAGACCTGGAGGAATTCCATTTCAACACCGCCATCGCCTCTCTGATGGAGTTGGTCAATGACCTCTATAGTTATCCTCATCCACAATCTACCTTCTTTGCTTTCTGCCTCCAGAGGCTTCTTCTTCTGTTGGCCCCATTTGCCCCTCATCTCGGCGAGGAACTTTGGCATCGCACGGGAGGGGAGGAGTCTATCTTCCTGCAGCCTTGGCCCACCTATGATCCAGAGGCCCTTAAACAGGAAGAGATAACCGTAGTTATTCAGGTAAATGGCAAATTGAGGTCTGAAATCAGGGTCTCCCCATATATTGAGGAGGAGGAACTCAAAGAGATGGTAGTAAATGATAAGAGAGTGAAAGTGTATGTCCGGGGAAAGAGAATAGCGAGATTTATCATAGTTCCCAGGAAGTTGGTTAATCTTGTGGTGAGGTAACTTCCTTCTATGGAGACTTTAGAACCACAGATTAAAAAAGGATTTACTCCTCATCAAGTCCTCATCCTGAGTTTCTTAGTCCTTATCTCATTAGGAACTTTTCTTCTGTCCCTGCCCATTTCCACCAAAGGTCCAGGCCTGAGCTTTATTGATGTTTTATTTACAGCAACATCTGCCAGTTGTGTTACCGGCCTGATAGTTGTAGATACCGGAAGCAGATTTTCCTCTTTTGGTCGCTGGGTGATACTATTTTTAATTCAATTAGGTGGTTTGGGAATAATGACTTACAGCACATTTTTTATCCTTTTCTTTACAAAAAAGCTCTCCTTTAGGGGCCGCGAAATCATTCAACAGACCATAAGTTCCACCCCATATTCTGATATAGGCAGATTACTCAGGTCTATCCTTGTCTTTACTATTTCTATTGAAGCATTAGGTGCCTTAATGCTTTCCCTTAGATTATGGTCCCAATTACCCTTTAAAAAATCTTTTTATCTTGGTATTTTCCATTCCATATCTGCCTTCTGTAATGCCGGATTTTCTCCTTTTTCCACTAGTTTGATAAGTTATCGTTC
>DAOVCL010000213.1 GCA_030670005.1 Candidatus Zixiibacteriota bacterium
GTCCCATCCTGCACTAAGGAGCCATCCACCTCGGCCACCACCAGCTCATCTGCCTTTACCCTCTTTCCCGTATGATCGGAGATGATCTTCTCCGCTATAGTAAGTCCCATACCTCTGCCTCCTCTATACTACAATTCTGCAAGACCTTGTTTTTTTGACAAAGTTTTTAACCGCAAAGTTCGCCAAGGAGACGCAGAGAACGCAAATCTTTGGATGTAAATGGTTGGAGGCGAATAACTCCCTCTCCCACTGAGCACCGTTTCCCTTGGGCCGGGGGTTAATGCCGCACAGTTCGATGAAAGCGGTAAAGGACTTCTCTTAGCGACCTTTGGGCTCTTTGCGGTTAGACCAGAGAATCCACTATGGGGGAGATAAAATTGGTTGCGACTTTGCTGCGCTATGATCCCCTAAGCCTCCTCCTCGATCCACTTTGTGGTAACCGACTTTGGCCTCTCGATGGGAAGCATAAGGGCCCTATCCCAAACCAACTCTGCCGTGATGCCCAATGCCCGGCCTATGCCAAAAAAGACCGTGTAGAAGTCGAACTCCCTTATCCCATAGTGATATTGGAGACAACCGGAGTGGGCATCAACATTTGGCCAGGGGTTTTTGGCTTTTCCATGCTTCTGCAGGATCGCCGGAACAACCTCATAGACATTGGTTACCGTCTTCACAATGGGGTCATCTGGACAGTATCTCATAGCAAACTCATGCTGGGCGACAAATCTGGGATCAGTCTTCCGCAGAACCGCATGGCCATATCCGGGGATAACCTGTCCGCTATTCAATGTATCCCAGGCATACTTCTCTATCTGCTCCTTGGTAGGGACACCTCCCAACTTCTCCATCATCTCCATTATCCATTTCAGGCACATCTGGTTGGCCAGCCCATGCAGGGGCCCGGCAAGCCCATTGATGGCAGCCGAGATCGAATAGTAGACATCCGACAATGCCGAGGCCACTAAGTGGCCGGTGTGGGCGCTCACATTTCCGCTCTCATGGTCCGAATGGAGGAAGAAGTAAAGCCTCATTAAATCCTTATATTCCGGCTTTTCCACCCCCATCATATGGGCAAAATTGCCCCCCCAATCGAGGTCAGGGTCAGGCTGGATATAGGAACCACCCTTATATTTCATCCTATAGATGCGGGCGCCGATCTGGGGGAGTTTAGCCAGGAGGTTCAGGCTGTCCTCATACATAGGTTCCCAATAATACCCCCTCTTCATCCTCTCATTGTATCTTTTTACAAAGAGGGACTCCCCCTGCATTGAGAGGACAGCAGCGGAAAACATAGTCATCGGATGGGTATCCTCGGGCATCGCATCCAGCATCTTGAATACATATTGGGGAACAATCATCCTCGACTTAAGCTCCTCCTGGAAGTCTTTCACCTCCTCCTCCGTAGGCAGTTCCCCGGTGAGGAGCAGCCACCAATGGGCCTCAGGAAGGGGCGAATCGCCTTTGGGCGCCTTGGGAAGCCTCTCCATCAGTTGTGGTATCGTATAGCCACGGAAGCTAATCCCCTCTTCTGGGTCCAGAGAGGATGTATCACAGACAAGACACTTAACCCCCCTCATCCCCCCGTATGCCTGTTTGACTGTAACCTGGGAGATCACCTTCTCCCCCTTCTCGGTGACGACCTTCCTCACCCTCTCCCTCTCTTCAGGGATGATCCCCTGGAGTCGTTCCTTTAATTTAGCCATTTTTCCTCCTCTTTTTATTTATTCTACCCTCTTGTTAATCTTTTCACATAATATAAATGGAAACTCCCTTGTCAAGGTAAAAGCAAAAAAATTTCCTTTCTTCCCGAACCTGGAAGGTAAAGACTCCGATAAATGGGAACCCAAAACACAGCTCCTTGTGGATGTTATCATCCACAAGGAGCGTGGGGACCAATGGGACGCAGATCCTGATGATTTATCACTCAGGGAACATTATCATTATCCCGTTGCACACTGGTTTTTCATTGGTCGTTGCGAGGCTTGTCCTGAGCCGAAGCCCCGAACGAAGTGAGGGGGCAAGCGAGGGAACTGGCCGAAGCAATCTTGTGTTCTCAACGTGCCGTCAGGGCTCCTGTCCTGACGGCACAATAGTAACTCCTTACCTTATCAACAGCATCTTCTTGGTATTCGAAAAATCCCTGGTCTGGATCCTGTAGAAATAGATGCCAGATGAGACCTCCTGGCCATTGCTACCTCTGCCATCCCAGAAGATTTTATGGTAGCCAGCCTTCTGTTCCTCATCCACCAATGTGGCTACTCTTTGCCCCATAATGTTGTAGATAGTCAGCAGAACATACCCGGTGCGGGGCAAAGCATATTCAATCTCAGTTATCGGGTTGAAGGGGTTGGGGAAATTTTGAGAGAGATAGAATCCCTTTGGAAGTGTAAGTTCGCTTGATTCTTCGACACCAACTACAGTGCCTGAACTATCAGTTTTAATGAGATAGAAATCATCACTTCCTGCACCGAAAGAAGAGGTGCTTCCTGCTATGATGTATCCCTTATCCGTGGTCTGTTGAACAGAATAGCCATAATCACTACCTGCGCCGCCGTAGATTCTTGACCATAAGAGAGTTCCTGAAGCATTTGTCCTAATGAGATAAACACTACGCCAGCCTGCACCAAAAGACTCGGTAATTCCTGCTATGATGTATCCCCCATCCTTGGTCTGCTGAACAGAATAGCCGTAATCCCAATCTGTTC
>DAOVCL010000045.1 GCA_030670005.1 Candidatus Zixiibacteriota bacterium
GACTTCTCCTCCTACCGCATCTACCGTTCCCTCTATCCAGGGGTGAGCTCAGGCTCCCGGCTTGTTGGGGAGCTTCCGGAGAGGACATCGACTACCTATCAGGATACTAACCTTGTTTCCAATACCACCTATTATTACCGGATCTATGTGATGGATACAGGGGATAAAGCCTCTGGGAGCAATGAGGTGAGCGGAAAGACCTTAGAGAACCTTCCCCCCCAACCAGTAGCTCTGGCCCAACCAATTGTTGAGGATAGCACCACTTTGCGGCTGAGCTGGTCGGAGAATCAGGATGATGATTTCGCCACCTATCGCATCTTCCGCTCTGACTCCAGCCCTGTGGATACCACCGCTGCTCCTATCTATATCATAAATGTTAGGGAGACAACCGAGTATCTGGACCGCAGGCTAAATATGGGGCAGGGATATTTCTATCGGGTCTTTGTTTACGATCAGGGGGGACTCTCAGCAGGAAGCAACGAGGTAGGGGGAACCCCGGGTAAGGGGAAGAGGTAGGATATGGGCGCCTTAGAGAAAGCCAATCTCTTCCTCTGGGCCTGGGTTCAGTCGGCTAAATCAGCCAAGAACCTTAAGCTATTCACCCCTTTCCTCCTCTATGGGGTTCTGCAGGGGGCCGTATTGACTGCACTGGTCTATTTTGCCTACCCCCCATTCTCAGCCATTCTGGTTCCCCTTCTTCGCCGGTTCTTCGGCCCTGCTGCTCTCCACTATCCTCAAAGCATGATCATTCTGCCTGATATGTTTCATAGGATAGACCTTATCCTCAGCGGGATAATAGGTGTAGGAGTGATTGGAGTAGCTACCCAGATGTTTGCCACCAGATTCAATGGGGAGAAACCCCAGCTAAAAAGGGGTATAAGAAGAGTTCTTCCCCTCTATGGCATCCTTTTTTTGATATGGGTCTTAGAGACCGCTCTGGTCCTCGGATTTGTGGTAGGCCTTCCTCATCTTTTGGCCGGGATTATCCCATTGGAAAGTAGGTTTTTACGGGTTCTGTCCACTCTTTTGGGAATCATTGTAGGGGCGGCCTTTGCCTATACCTCAGTCCTGGTGGTCTGGGAGGGGAAAGGCATAGGGAAGGCCCTGAAAGGAAGTTTCTCCCTCTTCGGCCAGAACACATTCTCCTCCTTCTTCCTGGTGGCTATCCCTACTGGACTACACCTCCCATTCGATTGGGTTCTGGGGAAGGGGAACTTCTTGGTGAGTAAGTTCACTCCGGAGATAATTGGCTGGCTTCTTATCCTATATATCGGTTTCTCCATTTTGACCAACTACTTTCTCATAGGACCGATCACGGGGTTCTACCTTTTGGTCAAGGAGGAGAGTTGAAGAGGGAATTTCTTATGCTCCTCTTCTTCCTTAGCCTCCTGGTGGGATGTTCAAGGGAGGATTCGATTCTACCCCGCTACAAGGCAGAGAAGGCCTTCTTTAAGGCGGGCAAGCTCTATCAGAGGATACTGATAAATCCGGCCTTAGCCCAAAAGGAGGACTATAACCGCACCATCGCCGCTTACCGTAAGGTGACCGACTTTGAGAGCCAGGAGAAGGAGTTAAAGGGTTTAGCCACTAAGGCCAGGTTGAAGATAGCCCAGTTGTGGCTGGCCCAGAAGGATTACCTTCCGGCCATTGATGAATATCAGAAGGTGCTAGAGAAAAGCGACCAAGATCCTGACCTTCAGGCCTCAGTTAGGCTCTCTATTGCTCAGATCTATGAGGAGATGGGCGATCTCCAGAAGGCAATTAAGGAATATAGACACTTGGCACAAAGTTGTTTCGCCTCCTCCATCGGGAGGAGACCACAGAAGGAGCTCCTACCAGTCCCCTTACAGGTTCCCAGGCTATATCGGAGATTGGGGAAGAGGGCCGAGGATGAGTATGGATGGGCCAGAGAGCTATATCAGGGAATAGTAGCCCGCTGGCCCCAAAGCCCCATTGCCCTTTTGGCCCAAAATCAGATTGCCACCTCCTATGCCGATCAAGGAGAGTGGGTAAAAGCTAAAGATGCACTTGATCGAATAGTCAAAGAATATCCTCAAAGCCCCCTTTTGCCCCAGATACTCTTTACCATCGGTAACATATACGCTGAGAGGCTGAAATCACCCAATCAGGCCTTGCTCACCTATCAGAGGATATTGGATGGTTATCCGCAGAACCCACTGGGAGGGCAGGTGCGGCTTTCCATCGGTAAGATCTATGGAAAAAAGGGTGAGCCAAAAAGGGCAAGGGAGATCTTCCAAAAGGTAATTAAAGATTCCCCCCAGGATCTATTCTCCTGTGCTGAGGCCCAATTTGGCATAGGCTCAAGTTATGAGGCAGAGGGAAAGTGGGATCAGGCCCTGAACGAATATCGCTGGGTTTTAGATAAATACCCCAACACTCAGGCCGCACTGCGAGTCCCCCTTTACTTGGCCGACTACTATTCCCAAAAGGAGATGGACGAACTTGCCAAGCAGGAATATAAGAGGGCAGTGAAGACCTACCAGGGGATGGTGGAGAAATCTCCTAAATCCCTTTTCGCCGCCTATGCCCAGGAGAGGATAGCTCAGTGTTACATACATCAAAAGAGATGGAAGGAAGCCGTTTCCTCCCTCTGGGCCCTGACCAGGGATTTCCCCCCCTCCAGGTTAGTGGCAGACGGCTATCTTGTCCTGGGGATGCTCTATGAGTCCCAGCTTCAGGATAAACCAGGGGCCTTAAGGGCTTATAAGGAATTCCTCCGCCGTTTCCCTCACCATCCCCTGAAGGAGAATGTTCAAAAGAAGATGGAGGAATTGAAATGAACCCCCACTTCCTCTCTTCACTGCTTGCAGGCTTAGTTGCTGGAGGGGTTGGGTTGCTGGTCTGGCTTAAAGGGCCAAAGGGAGTTATGGGTCGCTCTTTCCTTTTGGGCTGCCTCTCCGTCTTTTGGATCGAGTCTTGTGCTGCCCTGATCTTCTCCTCCTCCCAACCAAGGGAGACGCTCCTCTTCTCTCGGCTCTCCCTTTTGGGCCTCTGTTTTCTGCCAGGCAACTGGACCTTATTCTCCCTTAGCTTTGCCCGCAGGGATTACGGCCAATATTTGAAAAGATGGGGTTGGTATATAGTCCTACTCTACTTGGCAGGTTGCTTCTTTCTAACCTTCTCCTTCTCGGAGAGGTTTCTCGCCTTGGCCTATATCCCAGGTGAAGGTCTCTCCTTTCTTTTTGGGGGGATAGGTAAGTTCTTTCTCATCTTTCTGCTTCTCTCCTCTGTAGTTATTCTGGTCAATTTGGAGAATACTTTTAGGTCCCTCACCTCAGATTCCAAGGGGAAGATGGCTGTCCCGCTTTTGGCCCTTATGATCGGTTTTCTCTTCTTGGTCTGGTCCTCCTCGGAGATGTTGCTCTATTCTCGGCTCAGCCTCAGTTCGATGCTTATTGGTTCCATATTGGTTTTCATAGAAGGTTTAGGATTTCTCTATTTTTCCCTTAAGCGGAAGATCTTGCAGACTAATATCTATGTGGGAAGAGAGTTCGTCTACTCTTCTGCGCTGATGTTTATCGTTGGCCTCTATCTGTTAGGGGCGGGAATTGTGGGGAAGCTGGTGGGGTCTCTGGGGGGAGATGTAAGGATTTATACCTCCATTCTGGCCTCCTTTGCCTTCATAGCCACCCTCATCTTCCTTCTCCTCTCCAGCTCCCTGAAGGAGAGGATAAGGGGATTTGTGGATCGCAATTTTTACCGGGGAAAGTATGACTATCGAAGGGAATGGAGCAGATTCAGTCAGGAGCTATCATCAATCATTGACTTGGATAAGCTGGTAGGGGTGATAGGAAAAACCATCTCTCAGCTTATTGATGTAAGGGAGATGGCCGTCCTTCTGCCTCAGAAGAATGGAGATTTTGAGTTTTTCTGGGGACTTAACTCGGAGAATGAAGGGGTGAGGATCCTTCAAGACAACAAATTTTTAGATTGGATATGGAGATATGGGAAACCGGTTGATCTTAGGCAAATAGAAGAACCTTATAAGGATGTGATGGAAGACTTTCAGAGGCTGGGAACTGCAGTCCTCGTTCCCCTGATCAGCAAGAGAGAATTGGTGGCCATTTTTAGCCTGGGGGAGAAGAAGGAGGGATATTCCAAGGAGGATATGGAGATATTGGAGACTATCGCCGATCACTCCGCAATGGCCATCCTCAATGCCAGGTTAAATCAGAACCTGGTGGCCACCAAGCAGTTAGAATCCTTCCATAAGCTTTCCTCCTTTATCATCCATGATTTGAAGAACTCAGTTTCTACCCTCTCCCTTCTGGTGAGGAATGCAAATTCCCACCTCCAGGATCCGGATTTTCAGAAGAGTATGCTGAGGACAGTAACCCAGGCCGTGGAAAAGATGAACTCCCTTATGGGAAAGCTGAAGACGATCTCTCAGAGTGGAAAGATAAGTCAGGGGCCCGTTGATTTAAACTCCTTGGTTGAGGGGACATTGTCTAAACTCAGGCTGGAGGAAAAGAAGGGAATAGAGGTGGAAAAACATTTAAATGGTATTCCCTTGGTCAAGGGTGATGCAGAGCTCTTGGAAAAGGTCGTATTAAATCTGGTGCTAAATGGAATAGAGGCAATGCCTCAAGGGGGAAGGTTAAGGCTTTACACTTCAAAATCGTCCCAAGGAAGGAGGGCAGAGTTAAGGGTCTCCGACACCGGGGTGGGAATGAGCGAAGGCTTCATCAGAGATACCCTCTTTAAGCCCTTTCAGACCAGCAAGGAAAAGGGGCTGGGGCTGGGACTCTATCAGAGCAAGGAGATCGTGGAGGCCCACGGAGGTAGGATAGAGGTGGAGAGCAAGGAGGGGAAGGGGACAACATTCACCATTAAGCTTGGCCTCTGGGAGGAGAAAGATGGCTAAGGATCTTGTCCTGGTGGTTGATGACGATGAGGGAATCAGGGAACAGTTAAAGTGGTCTCTTTCTGAAGATTATGAGATTCTGTTGGCTTCCTATGTCTCAGAGGCAATGGAGCAAGTTACCGAGAAGAGGCCAGATCTGGTCCTTCTGGATATAGGTCTTTCTCCCTCTCCCGGGGATGAAGAGGGAATGGAGCTTCTCAAGCAGATGGTGAAGTCCGATCCGAAGTTAAAGGTGATAATGATAACTGGAAAGGAAGGGCGAGAACTCGCCTTAAAGGCAATCGAGTTGGGAGCACACGACTATTTTCAAAAGCCAATAGATATTGACGACTTGAAGGTAATTATCAAAAGAGCCCTCTATGTGCAGAAGTTAGAAAAGGAGAATGAGGTCCTCTTCCGTCGGTTAGAGGAGGAGAAGAGGTTTGAAGACCTGCTTGGAAGTTGTCCCCAGATGCTCGATGTTTACGAGGTCATCAAGAGGATCTCGGCTACCGATGCCACTGCCCTTGTTTATGGGGAGAGCGGCACCGGGAAGGAGCTGGTGGCCAGGGCCATCCATTACCGCAGTCCCCGCAAAGGAAAACCTTTTGTCACCATAAACTGTGGGGCCATACCGGAGAACCTCTTGGAGAGCGAACTTTTCGGCCACGAAAAGGGCTCCTTCACTGGAGCTCATATCCAGAGGAAGGGCAAATTTGAGATAGCCCATGGGGGAACTGTATTTCTGGATGAGATAGGGGAACTCAGTTCCAACCTTCAGGTTAAGCTCTTGAGGGTTCTTCAGGAGAGGGAGATAGAGAGAGTGGGGGGAAATCTCCCTATTCAATTGGATGTGAGGGTAATTGCCGCCTCTAATAAGAACTTGGATGAGGAGATGGATAAAGGCAATTTTCGCCAGGATCTCTACTACAGACTGGGAGTAATATCGGTTTCCCTTCCCCCTCTGCGGGAGAGGGGGGACGATATTATCCTTCTGGCCAAGTCCTTTCTCTCCAGGTTCAGTCGGGATTACAGCAAGAGGATCAGGGGGTTCAGCCCGGAGGCAATCAGGGCAATGATGGAATATCGTTGGCCGGGGAATGTGAGGGAACTGGAAAACAAAGTGAAGAGGGCAATCATAATGGCCGATGGGAATGTGATTCAAGCCCAGGATCTGGATCTCAAATTCAGGCCAAGGATGGGAGATCTCTCCCTAAGGGAGGCCAAGGAAAAGGTAGAGGAGGAATTTGTCAGGGAGGCCCTGGCGGTTAACAAATGGAACATCTCCAAGGCGGCAGAGGAGTTGGGGGTCAGCCGTCCATCCCTTTATGACCTGATGGCCAAATATGGGGTAGAAAAGAAGGGTAAACCACATAAGCGAGGCAATAATTGAGACAATCATTCGCCACTGATAACCACGGACTAGCAGAAAAACAGGGATCAGTTTTCAGGGACCAGGAATAGCCAGCATAAATCTCATTTTTAATTCTCAATTCATAATTGTTTTATTCCGTGGGATTCCGTGGTGAACTGTTACTAATTGAGGATATCATATGGACAGGAAAACTCCATTTCCAAATAGCCACTCCTTGGGAAATAAGGGCAATCTTGGGGCCTCGACCCTTGATTCTTCCCTTCTATCCTATCCTGAATTCAGGAGACTTCTGGGCCAGGAGATAAAGAGGTCCGAGAGATACTGCGAGTATCTCTCCTTACTCATTATTGACTTTTCCTCTTTAGTAAAAAAATCACCTTTGTCACCAAAGGAGAGGGTAGAGGTGACTATCAATATCGGAGGGAGGATAAAGGGAAGCATAAGAGAGACTGATTTCGTTTGCCCTCTAGGGCAGGGTAGATTGGCCTTGATGTTAGCCGGCACCTCCAGGGAAGGGGCAGAATACTTGGCCTCAAAGCTTAAAGAAAGTCTCCTTCCCCTCCTATCCCCGGAGATTGCCGAGGGAGATGGTCAGATAAAGGCAGTGGTCACCTCCTACCCAGAAGAAGGAAATGGAAAGCAGAACCTCTTGAGATTCATCAACTCCTATCTTCTGCTGGGATAAGGCGATCTCTTTGGCCAAGTTTATTGTTAAAGAAATTTACACTCGTAAATTCTTGATTAACAATAGGATTAAATTTCTCTTTTCTCCAAATTGTCGGTTGAACATACATTTTAGGACATTAAAAGTTTTTTGGAGGATCAGCAAAAGAAAAATTTTCTTTTTTTACTCCTTGCCTCCTAAAGAGATAGGAGAATTAAAACCTGCTGACTCTGAAATTGGCACAATTTTTTCTGCTTTGAAGATCTAGTGAATATGCGGTTTTTCAAATAATCTTAAGAATAAGAAGATGTAGACAAGGAGGCAAGACAATGAAAATGAAAATCTTAACTTTGTTGATAACTATAGGACTGATCTCGTCGGGGGCAATATCTCTCCAGGCAACATTGTTTCTAGATACTTGGGGAGTAAGCCATCTTAACTGGAATCCTGTAAACGCAAAGACTGCTGGTGGTCTTAATTATGTTGATTATTGCGAGGAAGATTATGTGGGCCCTCCAAATGGCCAAGTTGGTCCTGGATGGGGTGGTGATGCTTACGATGTGGAGGCAGTCTACTATGGCTTAGATAACTCTTACGCTTATTTTGCTATCGTCACCGGTTTCCCCCTTGTAGGTCGGCCCTGGAATAACGACTATTATCTCCCTGGCGATATAGCCATCGACTTCGACAATGATGACAGTTATGAATATGGTATCGATGTGGATAAGAGTGGTAATTTGCGTTATGGAAGTATCGGCTGGGAAAATGCAGTCGTCTCCCAATGGGGAGGAGTTTCAGATCCCTGGAGGGTCTTTTCAAGTATTAATTCCGTTCCTATCTACGACTTCAGCTATGGTGCTTTCGATGGACGATATGCCATCGAGGCGGTGGTAGATAGATCCCAACTATCCAACAATGGGTTGGGATCGTATCACATTCACTGGACTATGGAATGTGGGAATGACGCTGGGGATTTGAAAGGCGTAGCCCCTGTTCCTGAACCCAGTACCCTCGTTTTGCTGGGAACAGGCCTGATTGGCCTGGGTGCTTACGGCAGATTCCGAAGGAAGAAAAGGTAAAGGAAAAACATAGTTTGAAGGATAAAAAAGAGGGGCTGTTATCCCCTCTTTTTTTGTTAGATACAGCCACAAATATTTTATAATTTGTCATAGCTCATTACACTTTTAACTTCAATAAAATCATAAACTTAATGTTAAAAATCTTATTAAGTGTAGCCTTTTCCGACAGATCCATTTTCTCTACAATAAAGAGAAAAATTTATCATTGGTAACATTCAGTAATTTAAGCAGGTTATCTTAATTCGATTTTATTGTTGTTTTGGCATTGATTTTGCACTTGTAAGATGTAGACAATGAAAAATTCTCTTTTAATTTACGAATTTGAGGAGGCAAGACAATGAAAAAGATGATTTTAACTCTGTTGATGGCCATAGGGTTGATCTCGTTGGGAGCAATATCTCTCCAGGCGACATCATTGTTTCTGGATACTTGGGGCATCAGCTATGGCCACTGGGATTTAGATGCCAAGGCTCTTGGACTTGACTATGTTAACTATTGTGTAGAGGATTATGTGGGACCTAATGGTTATGTTGGCCCTGGATACGGTGGTGATGACTTTGATGTTGAGGCAGTTTACTACGGCCTTGATGATTCCTATGCCTATTTTGCTATCGTTACCGGTTTTAGACCTGAGGGTTGGCGGGATTTACTCCCTGGTGATATAGCTATGGACTTTGATGGTGATGAGAAATTTGAATACGGAATTGACGTGGACAACAACGGCAATTTGCGCTATGGGAATGTTTCTTGGGAAAATACCTCTACCCTATGGGGAGGAGTAGATCACTACGAATGGCGAGTGTCCACCAGTAATTCTTCCGTTGGCATTACCGATTTCCGCTATGGTGATTTCTCTGGTCGATATGCTATTGAAGCTAAAGTCAAGAGGGATCTACTCCCTAATGAGTTGGGTCAATATCATATTTACTGGACTATGGAATGCGGGAACGATGTGGGGGACCTGTATGGCGTAGCTCCTGTTCCCGAGCCCAGCACTTTAATCCTAATGGGCTCTGGCCTTTTAGGATTGGGTTTTCTCAGAAGAGTTCGCAGATGGGGGAAGAAAGGATAAGATCTGTTCATAACAGGTATTTGCCCATTAAAAGAGGGAAGAGATTTAAATCTCTTCCCTCTTTTTTTGACAATAGGGCATAGGCAAACCTCCTGTCCTGCCATACTCATCAGATCGTAATGCCTCTTTCAATGCCTGGAGTAGGGATAGTTCTTGAGGTCTATCCATCCTTTTTCTTAGGCACTCCAAAAGCGAGGTGGCAGAACCCCGATTCTGCCACCGTCACCCCTTAGTATCCCAACATCTTTGGATATTTTAGGGAACAAAAAGACCTTTTTGAATAAAAGTGGCACATTTTTTGCTTTAATTACAATAGTCTATGGGCAAATTAAAAATTCCAACCTGAGAACAACAGAGGAAAAAAGTTTGCCTTGACAACATCTTAGAGATATGTTAATTTAAAAGCCAGTTCATATAGCAATTAACTTCAACTCAACGGGGAGATATATGTTTACCAATAGGCAACGGAGAATATGTCCTTCTTCCTTTGTTTCTATGGTTTTGTGCCCCCTTCTCCTTTTTACTCTCTTCTCTTCTGGATTTGCAAAACCCTCTAAAGTAGGCATTTCACCACACATTATAAGGCCTAACAGGCAGGTTCAGACTTTCGATTTCACTTTTTCCTTGGATGGAGGTTATCAGAATTCTTTTGAGATCTTGTGCCCCTCCTCCTGCGAGAAATTGATATTGGCAGGGTTTACTCTGGACAAAGAGCATTTTTGGCTAAAAAGGTCAGAAAAGCGCCCTCAAGAGGAAGGTTATGCCACCTGGAGTTATGACCCGCATCAAGGTTTGCTCACCGTGAGAATCGCCCCCGGGAAGTTACCCTCCCAGGGAGAGGCCAAACTCTCCTTCTCAGCCCAGGGCCTTTCTGGTCAGGGCCCCTTCAGCTTTACCTTAAAGGCCTATGAGAAGGGAAAGGAAGATTCCTCTACCAAATTCACCGATGAGGTCTTCAGAGGAGCTTCAGATTAAGGACTGATGAGAGGGAAAGTTATTAAAAATATCTGCGGTATCCTTTTCAGCACCATAATTCTCTTCCCCCTTTCTGAGATAGAGGCGGCAAGCGACAGCCAAGCAGATACTGTTAAAGTTGTCATCTCCCCTCACAATGTTGTGGCCGGTTCTGCGCAAGATTTTACCTATACCTTCTACATAGTAGACACCTCACCCACTGCCAGTGCGGATAAGTTTGTCATCCACAACCCTTTTACTGATAAAGAGATAACCGTTGAGGAGATCCTCATCGATGGGGTTTCACAATGGATTCAGAGGATAGCCACTGCTACTCATCCGGATTCAGGACACTGCTACTGGTACTATTACAGTTCATCAGGAAGCGATTCTCTGGTTATTCTTGCCCCGACCAGCGGTGTTCTGGACTCCCTGGTAGTCACCTTCTCTGAGGGCATCCCCACCACAACCAGCTCTTCCAATCATTTCACCTCTTATTATGACGATACAAACACAGGTCCCTATACCAAATGCACAGAGAAGTTCTCTGGAGCCTGGGATGTGGAGGTAATTCCCGGTGCGGCCCATCATTTCACGGTAGTCACCGAGCATAGTGGGGCAGAGACGGCCAACAGCTCCTTTAGCCTAACGGTCACCTGTTATGATGCTGAGGGCAATGTAAAGACCGATTATACGGGGAATCACAGCATTACCTGGACATGGGATGCCACAACATCGCCAGCACCTCGCAGTGTATCGCCGACAAAGCCTGCCGATGGGGTTCAAGCCTTCTCCTCTGGATCAGTTACAGTAAGCGGTTTTAAGCTAACCAATGCCGGGGAGACCCCCTGGATAAAGGTTGATGCTGGTGGTGGTTTAGAGGGGACAAGTGCCCTTATAACGGTTAATGTGGGGACCTTGGATTATGTGCGGGTGGAGAATGGTCCCAATGGGACGGGCAATGAGGTTACCACTCACAGTATGACCACAGAAGAGACCTACACGGTATATGCGGCTGGATATGATGACTGCAGCAACTACAGGGAGGATGTGAGTGTGAGTTGGAGCTCTACCGGAACTCTGGCCCCGGCGGTTAGTGGCAGTGGCACCAGTGTGATATTTGATCCCACCTCTACTGGCAGTGGAACCATAGTAGCCGATCATGCCACTGCCACTGATGATGCCACCGGAACTATCACCGTCAATCCTGGTGCGGCCCATCATTTCACGGTAGTCACCGAGCATAATGGAGTAGAGACAGCGAACAACTCCTTTGGCCTAATGGTAACCTGTTATGATGCTGAGGGCAATGTAAAGACTGATTATACGGGGAATCACAGCATCACCTGGACATGGAATGCTTCAACCTCCCCCTTACCTCGCAGCGTATCCCCCACAAAGCCTGCCGATGGGGTTCAAACCTTCTCCTCTGGAACAGTTACAGTAAGTGGCTTCAAGCTCACCAATGCTGGAGAGAGTCCCTGGATAAAGGCTGAAGCAGGCAGTGGCTAAGAGGGGACAACTGCCCTTATAACGGTTAATGCGGGGGCTTTGAATTATGTGCGGGTAGAGGATGGTCCCAATGGAACGGGCAATGAGGTCACCACTCACAGCATGACCACAGAAGAGACCTACACCGTATATGCGGCTGGCTATGACAGTTGTAGCAACTACAGAGAGGATGTGAGTGTGAGTTGGAGCTCTACGGGAACTCTGGCCCCGGCGGTTAGTGGCAGTGGCACCAGTGTGATATT
>DAOVCL010000109.1 GCA_030670005.1 Candidatus Zixiibacteriota bacterium
AGAGGCTAAATCCCTTCTTGTCTTGATCCCTCAGGCTAAAGGAATCCTTCCCCTCTTCCCCGGCCCTTGCTCCAGTGGCGACAAGAAGAAAAGAGATTATCGCCAGGATGGTGAGTGATCTCTTAAACATTGCTACCTCCTTTTTTTCTTGGGATTTACTTCTTTTTTAGAAGGACCTTGCAGTATTTTTCTCCGGCAACCTCCTGTCTGATTGAATAAAGCTTATGATAATCTTCCACGGAAAGGATGGCCTCATCAAGATTGATCCTTAACCTGTAGGAGAGAGAAGATCCGTCACCTTCCCCCCTCTCATAACTTATCTTCCCCAGATCACCGGGCAGATCCCTCTCGAAATCCCCGGGGGCCAGGACGATCCTGTATCCGATGGGCAGTCTAACCCGGAAATCTACGGTCTGATCCTTTCTTTCCGGGTTGAAATAGGGATTATACCTCTTCTTGGTTGATACATCGATAAACCTCTTTAAGTTCTCGGTTATTGCTCTCCCCAGGTCAAAATAGATAAAATCTCCATCTACTATGGCATAGTGGGGAACCTTGCAGCTAAGGGCCTCAATGAACTTATAGGGTAATTGCTTGGTTTCCAGACCGCTAATGGCCTCTGCGTTCCTTGATATGTGGTCAACCTTCTTCTGGGCGTATTCCTCTAATTTCTTCGGCGATAGCTCTTTGTGCATCCTTTTTACTTCAGCATAATTCACCCCAGAATACTCCTCCCTCTGAACCATATATGCACAACCATTGCCCACTATTTGCATTTCAGTCTGGATATATTCCATATTCCGCAACCTATCGGCAACAGAAATAAGCTTAGCGGAAACCTTATCCCCCTCAACAAGATAGCAGAGAGCTCCATCTATATCGTTGACACCAAGGGGACCATATTGGCCATCCCTCAGCATAGGATCAAGGTATACCTCCTCATTATCCAATCTTATACCGACCAAAGGCCGAGTGATTGCGGAAAACGACTCCTGCCTCAGCTCCTCTTCGTATAACTTCAATTTACCGCTTCCCACCACAAAGACAAATTTAGGATCCATCCCAACGGATCTCAAAAGCCCATAGAGCAAGATGGATTTGTCATAGCTGTTTCCGTAACCGTCATTTAAAACCGTGGTGGCATCAGTCATAAACCCACCAATAGTCTTAATATCCAGCGGGATGGAATTCGCCTTGCCGTTGACAAAATCATACAGCCTCTTTACCTTCGTATAATCGCCAGAGCCATCACTAATGATCTGTTCAGCTTTCTTTCTAATTTCCGAGGTGACCTCGGCCCTCTCCACCATTCTCCTGTTTAGGTCACGGAGAAAACCTTCCAGTTCCGGGATATTGCTGTAATAGAGAGTAGGCGCCAATAGGTTCAGAGGTGCTTGATGCTCCTCTTCCACTATCCCCTCCTTATCCACCGTAGTCCATTCATATCTGATCCAGCCATTCTCCCTGCTCTGCGAAAAACTCACATCTTCGGGTTCGTTAAAATGGAAGATCGCATTCTCCGGGAGTTCAATGATTACCTCCTTCTCCAGCAATGGATCGTGGAATTGAAAACATTCTCCGCCATAGAAGGGGAAATCCGCATTGGTCTTCACCTGATAGCTAATCTCCACTATATCCCCTATATCCACCGAGGGGAAGGAGACCACCAGGATGCCCACCTCCGGATACCTGGGTGCCTTAGTAGCCACAGGATGATCCATATCATTGATCTCCTCCTCCTTCACCACATCTATGGAGCCATCCTCGTTTACAGTTTGGGCCCTTATTATATCCACCTCTTTAAAGTCCCTGGCATAGGTTATCTTATACTCGGCAAACCTACGTTTACCCTTCTGATTCAGGATCTTCCTGATTAAATGAATGTCGGCTGTATAGCTCCCATCATCGTTTAAGACATACGTTTTCTCTACAAGAGCCAAGACAGAGTTGGCCCTCTTATAGGTCTCCGAACCTGGAATTTTGGAGTAATCATAGGCAAAGAGATTTATGGAGAGTAAAAAGGAGCCTATTATCAGTATAGCTACAAGTCTCTTATACATCGCTCACTCCCTATCTTTTCAGTATGATAATTTTTTTATCTACAATCTCCTGTTGCTCGGTGCAATCCTTGAGCTCTAAATACTCCTCAGGGGTAAACTCCACCTTGTCAAGGGCAAAATCCCTGCTGATCACTACCGTCCTCTCACCATGTCTCTGAAAACTATAACTTAGCTGGTAACCTGCCTTGTCCACTGGCCTGTTGTACGGAAGTATAACATTCCTATATTTCTCATCGAAGTTGATTCTCATCCTGTCCTCAGAGGAGATAGTGAAGCGGGTTCTGAATTTGAATTTGCGCTCATTCAATGACATTTCCCCCAAGATGTATTTCATCAGGCCGAAATCCGTGGAGATATAATGGGGACTAAGCATAGCATATTCGGCATTCTGAATCAATGGTTCCTCAACGGTAAATCTCAATTTCAGCTTCAGATTTTGTCCCATTTGAGCCTTTAAATCCTTAGGCAGTATCTCAAATGTGTCTATCTCGGCTGTGCTGCCGAATTTTTTAATCATCCTGTGGATATAATCCTCTATATCTTTGGGGGACTGCCTGATGAAAAATCCCCGATAGGCCTCATCCCACAGACCAGTAAATTCGATCTCAGCCTTGCCCTCTGCTCTACTCCCCTTGAAGGCAAGATCTATAACAGTCCTGATAAGATTATCACTTGCTGGACGCACCGGGGTAATCTTCAGTGGTTCGCCATATTTGGAACTGACCAGATAACTACAGTCCCTCTCCCAATCTGGCAGATACTCCTTGGCTGTTTCACCCGTGGCATCATAAAGCCTATAACTGCCATCTGATTCCCTGATGGCGGTGATCGCATGATTGAAATAGGGTAGAGGCACCTCCTCGTCTCTCTTTGTTCCCACATATATCAAGACTGGATAGGCCTCTTCGCCTATTAACCTGAACATCCCAGCCAATAGAGCCGCCTTGTCCCGGCAGACGCCATGTCTCCTCTGAAAAGTATCCGTTATATTGTGGGGTTCATACCCTGGGGCCTCCGTCTCTGTGGTTATGCCCATATATCTGATCTTCTGCGAGACATAACGGAAGATCCTATCGATTCTCTCCTCCCTGGTTTGGGCATCATCGGTCAACTCCTTGGCCTTCTTGATCATCTTCTCGGAGGCACTCATATGCGGTTCTGTAAGGTTATAATACCATTTGGAGACTGCTGGCCAATCCTCAAATGTGGAGACTAAAACGCGGGTACCAACTCTGGTAACAGAGGGCATCCTCGGTTCTTCAATTAGCTGTGGCATATTTTCCGCAATCCAGGTGTAGTAAACACTCCCCTCCCTCCTCTCCACATTGCTGGAGACCCTAGCAGCATCCTTTCCCTTCACTATCGTATTCTTCAAAGGGCAATCCTCAGGAGCTACCACTTCATACTTGTAATGTAAAATTGGCTTGAATTCCTGGAAAAGGCAGAGGTCGCAGAAATTATCACCTACTCTGCTATGAAAACAATCTATCGAGAACTTATAATGGATCAGATCCCCAATCTCAAGACCGGGTATATTAACGGTAACCAGCCTGCTGTTTGGGTTGTATATGTTGGATCTCATCTGAGAAGGATTTACCTGGTCTTTTAAGTTGTTCTCTATATCTACTGGAACGATGCTGCCATCGGGCTTTATCACCTCTACGAGTTCGATGTTTAATCTGGACAGTGCCCTGTCATAGTGTCCTTTGAATACCGAGCTCTCCCTTCTTCCCTTTTCAGTCATAACCTTAACATAGTAGTCGTCATCGTTGATATAGGTTCCATCCTTATTGTATTCCACTCTCTGATAGTCAGCCACCAGAATCGTATGGGCATTGGGATAGTCAGCCCCTTTAACTGCCCTCGCCCTCTCTATTACAGCATCTCTGTCCAGCAGAAGTTCATATCCAAAACAGATGGGGACAAGGATAAATGTCAAAAGGAAAAAGAATAAAATTGCCCTTTTAAAATTCACTGACCTCTCCTTTCAAAGCTTTCTAAGCCCTATTACTTAACCACAAATTCACTCGCCCATTTTTGCAGTTTGGGCCCCTTCCCCACCTCTAACATCTCCTGCCACCTCTCGTCCGTAAGCCTATCCTTCATCGGTTGTTTGAACTCATAGTAGGAGAAGACCCCTCCCTTGGTCAGGGTTAGTCTCCCCTCCACCTGAGCGATGAGGTAGATGATGGATGGATTACCCACCCCCTCCTCTAAGACATGGTTAGAGTTGACATCGGTGTGCACATCGGCCACTACCGCCATCTTCCTGTCTGTGCCAGAAGTAATTTTCTTCATCAACTCAGGTGAGAACCTGGTTATCCTCTCCAACTTCGATCCTATATCCCAGATCATCCCGTATTCCTCATCGCTCAAGGCCTTCCCTTGTAGCTCCTTACGGGAGATAGCCGTTAAGGAATTCAATAGCTCCTCAAATTCCAGGAGCTTCCCGCGAGGCTCATCTAAAAGCAACCCCTGACTGCTCAGCCCCTCCCTGAGCTGGGTGATCAGACCCTTTATCCGGTTGTAGAGATGGGGATAGGGCTCCACATATCCCTTGGTGAATTTTGGAGAAGGAGGTATGGCAGTGGCCATTAGGGTATAGCTCTGCTTGGCATAGAGGATGGTGTCATGCCTCAGCTCGGCCCAGGAACTGAGGGCACAGTTGAGCTCCTTGAGGATCCAGGCCCTGCTCCTCATAAAGGGAGGATACCCATTATGCTTTCTCCCCACAAGAGATCTCAGACAGGAGAGCCAGCTCCAATAGAGGTTCTCCCTCCAGGTCTTCTCATCAAGGCGGGCAAATTCTTTCCTCAGTTTATCGAGCATCTGATCATAGTTTCGGTATTCCGTATCCCCCTCCTCCCTCAGTATCTCCAGGGCCTGCTTGCTCTCCAGAACAGCCATCACATCCAGCCCTCGGGGGAAACACCTCTGGGGTCCCATTACTGTGAGCTCCATAGTAAAGGGTTGTCCGCTTCCAGTGTAGCCGACCACCTTGTTGTAGACCAGATTCTGGAGGATGTAGGAGTCGGGGATGAACCTCTGTCCCATAAATCTGAACCCCTGAGTGAGCTGGGCAGCCCCCCTCCTCTCGGCCTCTCGGTCCTCAACTAAGGTGGAGATGATCCTGGGCTTTCTCAGATCCTTGGCCCTTTTGATGAAACCATCGAGTTTTTCGGTATCTGTTAGCTCTTCAATAGAGAATCCATCCCCATAGACATCTCTGATCAGACTTGTATAATCATAGACATTTAGGTCATCCGTCTTCCCCACAAAGAAAGCGGTGGGGCGATAGATCCTCTCCCAGCTTCTCTTTGCCGCATCGTTCTCGTTGAGGAGGGTGACAATGAGGATTGCCTGCCTGGTCAGAGATCTCCCCTTCTCCTTTACATCCACCCTTCCGGCAAACATCCCATCCGCAGGTTCAAGATAGAAGCCAATCCTTCCATACCACATCATCGCCCGGAAGTAACGCATAAAAAGCTCCGAGCGGGTGTAATGGCCGCGGGGGAGATATTGACTGTAGTCCTCAAGAGAACCGAAGATGGGAGAGTAAGCAAACCCACTATGCTCGGAGATAAGCCTCAATTCTCCCTCCACCTGGGGGCCCAGATCCCTGGGAAGTTCCACCTCCAGACCCAAGAGCCTGGCGGCAACCCCAAAGAAGGCAATATTCCCCCTTGCCGCCTCCTTGATTTTTCCTCCCCTGGCTTGCTCATACTGGCTTAGTGAACCCTTATACATAGCCTCGGTCAGACCCCTGAGCTCATCGGTCAGCTTCTCCACCTCCACGATCCTCAGGAGATAGTCAAAGAGGATGTGGGAGGTATGCAGCAGGAGATCAGAGGTGACCAGTATCGGCTCCCCTCTCCGCTTAGCATCCTTGTAGATCTGAAAGATCTCCTCTTCCCTGCTAGGGATAACGACAAAGCCGGTCTTAGCCAGTTTCGCCTTGACAGCAGTGGAAAGGTAAAAAGAGCCAATATTCTCTACCTTCTCCAGATCATACCCCTTACCCCCGGAACTGGCGAGAGAGGGGATAAGAACAATCAAAAATAGAAAAACAGGGATGAGCCCGCGCATTTTTTTATACCTTCTTTAATATCATTCAATGGTGAAATCAAGAACGATGCATAAAAAGCAACATCTTGTTTAGGGTAACTGTGGAGATGGCAAAATGTCCTTCTCTTGAGGGATACTGGTAGGGGTTATGTGATCGTGAGATCTTCTACCTTCATGACTTCAGTTGAAGGCCTTGGTAAACCCGCTCGGCCAAGGTATCAATGGTAACGAAACTCGTTGATGTTCTTCCGTGGCTTTAAACCCCAATTCTGTAATGTATTTATCCCTTCCAGACAACAAAACTCAGAGATTGGCTGTTGTGATCTTCCCAGAGTTTCCTCGCTATGATAGATTAAGTGGTTGGGAGAAGAATAAGAAGAAAAATATGGGGAAATTAACTGAATCTGGGGAACCTTGCATATAGGGAGTCCTCGGATTCGCCCTTTCAGGATTTAAACATATCTCTTACCAATCGGATTGGCAGGCCAGCTCTCTTTCCTTTATGACCAATCCAAATATAACCCCTGGGTTACCTCTTGTCAAGGTCTTTTCTTTGGCCTAATTTTCCCTTCGAGCCATTTGCGCTGTTGTGAAGTCCGCATGGAATAAGGGCAAGAAACTATGGTCAAAATAATTTTACCCCAACCCGACTATCTGATTTCGTGCACTTACGGCACCCACTTTCGGAGAGGACGGAGATTTCACCCCACGCCAATTTAACTAATCCGAATTATTCATAAATTCGCATAGCATCTTAAA
>DAOVCL010000146.1 GCA_030670005.1 Candidatus Zixiibacteriota bacterium
AAAAATTGGAGGAACTAAATTTTTCCCTTGATTTTGATGGAGAAGATGTTTATATTTAAAAACAGTTAACAGTTGTCAGGGATCAGTAGTCAGGAATTTCCCCCTGATCCGTGAGATTCCGTGGTTATAAATGAAAGGAGAGTGCCTATGCGGTTTAGCTAAGGTTTTAGTGGGGACAAAAAAATACATAAAAGACTGGATTGTCCCCCATAAACCAAGTCAACGGAGTTGTTAAGGCAGTGAATGCCAAAAGATTTGAAATATATAGTGCCGCCAAAAGAGGGTTCTTGTATTTAATCTGGGCGGTTTTTCTTTTATTCCCCTCCCTTGCCTCAGCCGAGGTGGGGCTGAAACTGAGCCTGTCCTATCCTTATTGGCCGGCTGTGAGGTATTACCAGGCTCAATCCTTCCCTGGCTTATCTATAGCCCACCAATCCCCTGCTCTTCTCAGCTACAAATCCCTCCCTTTAAGGAGAAGTTTTACGGTGGAACTCCAAAAGGGGGACATATACCTTGAGGAAACCCTTGCCAACCATCAATTCAGCCACCCCCTGCTTATAGATCTCCCCCTTTACCTCTCTTTAGTTCAGGAGTATAATCTCTGGAGGAACTGGGGAGAGAGCGAGAGGTTAGAGCTCACCAAAGAGGAGAAGGAGAAGAGAGGGAGTTTTTTAGAGTATGAGCTTCCCCTGAAGATGCCCAAGTTCATCACCAGCATCATTGGGGAAGGGGGGCCTGCCCTGAGGGTGAATGGCTCAAGGAGGATAAGCTTCTCGGGGAGGAGCGAATGGACCGAGGGGGAGAAGGCCACGGCCGCTCACCATCCCTCCAAATTCCCTTCCCTGAAGATGGAGCAGAAGTCCAGATTCACCATCACGGGAACCATCGGTTCAAAGATTAAGGTCTCCATAGATCAGGACAGTGAGAGGGAGACGGATATAGAGAACCGTATGCATCTGAGCTATCAGGGGGACGAGGATGAGATAATCCAGAACATAGAGGCGGGGAATACCACCCTCTCCTTGGGTGGAACCCAGTTTGTCGGCTATACTGAGCATGCCAAGGGCCTCTTTGGCATCAAGGCCCAGGCCAAGATAGGCCATCTAAACCTCACCCTTATCACCAGCCAGGACAAGAGCTCGGCAGACCAGGCCAACTTCACCGCCAAAGGGGAAGAGGGTGGGAAGACAATCTACGACAAGGATTACCTGCCGAGAACCTACTACTGGTTGAGTTTGACCCGAGGGGACACCATTCAGGATTTACAGGTCTACACAGACGACAGGTCTGGTACATCAGGGATAAAGGAGAAACGTCCAGGGAGAGCATATTTTGATCCTGATACATCAACGGCCTTTGAATTTGGTAACTTTCAGTTTATTGATCCCACTCAAGGCGGTTACTTCGTAGATAAGCAGAATGGATGGATTGTGTTCGAACAGCAACTGGGGGAGAATTATATCTTTGGTGTTTGGTACACGACCACGAAAGGGGACTCAATAGGAAAAGTAAGTTCCAACCCAGAAGATACTTTGATCCTCAAGCTTATTAAACCTGAAAGCCCAAACCCAAATAATCCTACCTGGGTTTATGAGTGGAAGAATATCTACAGCCTGGGAGCAACGAACATAAACCCAGAAGGATTCGAGGTGCAGATATACAGGGATTTATCAAGCGGGGTAGACCCAACTGCCCAGGATTCTACCCCCTACTTGGAGCTCTTTGGTTTAGACAGGATGGACCAGGATGGGAATCCTGTTCCCGATGGCAAGATAGACATCTCCAATCGTATCTTAGATCTGGGTAGGGGCCATCTCGTCTTTCCCGATCCCTACCCCTTTTGGTGGGGTTGGCGAGATTCCCTCTACCAACCTATCAAGGCCACTCTTCGGGATAGCATCCCTGAGATTTACACCACTACCCACAACCGGCTGAGTCAAATTATGTCCAAGTATTATATCCAGGTAAAATATGCCCAGAGGAGGGCAGAATATTCTCTTGGCCATATAAACATCACCCCTGGGAGTGAGGTGGTCACTCTAAATGGGAAAAGGCTACAGAAAGGGAAAGACTACAACATAACATATGAAATCGGGCAGATAACATTCCTAATCCAGGAGGCCCTGGACCCAAATGCCAATATAGAGGTGCACTACGAATACGCCCCCTTCTTCCAGGTAGAGAAAAAGAGCCTTTTAGGTCTGAAGGGGGAGTACAAAAAGGGCGATCACTTCAAGATTGGGGCTTTAGTCCTCTACAAGAGCGAAAGCACACCGGAGGAAAAGCCGAGGGTAGGACAGGAGCCGGTGCGGGACTTTGTCTGGGATGTTAATGCCTCTTTAAACCTGAATCCACCCCTGATGACGGAAATGGTGGATGCTTTGCCTTTCATCCAGACAGATGCCAAATCCTCCCTTAAACTATCCGGAGAGGTGGCTCAGATTATCCCCAATCCCAACACCAAGGATGAGGCCACCATTGACGATTTTGAGGGGAGCAAAGAATACCTTGACCTGGGGATTATTCGCACCGCCTGGACGAAGTCCAGCCCCCCAGTGGGATGCCTTGACTCCCTGAGGGGAAAGCTTATCTGGTATAACCCCTGGGATAGATATCAAGTAAAGTATGTCTGGCCTGAAAAGGAAACCACCCGCAGGGAGAGTGAGATCAACATCCTTACCTTGGAATTCGATTCTTCTCCTCCAGATTCTTCCTTCTGGGGTGGTGTGATGAGGGCTTTGCCCTTAAGCTATCGGGATCAGACTGAGACTAAGTATCTGGAGATCTGGGCTCAGGGGAATGAGGGTAAACTGGTCCTGGATTTGGGCCAGATAAGCGAGGACATAAACGACAATGGAGACCTAGACACGGAGGATAAGAATGAGGATGGTATTCTGGATGAGGATGAGGATGTTGGACTTGATGGCTGCACTGACCAATATGAGGATGGTAAAGGGGGATGTTGTGATACGCCTTGTGGCTCTGGGGACCCCAATGGCGACAATTGGAATTATGATGACAAAGATGACTATTCCCACATCAATGGAACTGAGGGGAACAAGGATGATCCCGATGGGGGGAGAAGGCCGGACACCGAGGATCTAAACAGGAATTTAAGCCTCGATCGGAAGAATAGTTACTTCGAATATGTGATTGACTTGAGTGATCCCGATAGTCCTTATGAGGTCTCCAGAAACGAGTATGGGTGGAGGTTATATCGGATAGCCCTCAAGGACACCCTCAACTACAGAAAGGTGGGGAATCCAGATTGGCTGTATATTGACTTTTTCCGGCTGTGGCTCACCGGAACAACTGCCAAATCAACTCTGAAGATAGCCACCATCCAGCTTGTAGGCAACAAGTGGCGGGAGCTGGGGATCTCCCCCAGCGATAGCCTCATTCAAGAGAAGTTTGACATCGCTACCATAAATACGGAAGAGGACTGGGAGGTTTACACCCCTCCTCCAGGGGTAAAAGGTAAGCTGGACAGAAAGACCCGTATTCGGGCCAGGGAGCAGTCCTTGGTCCTCAAGTATGAGAACATCCAGCCAGGGCATACGGGCAGGGCCTACCGGCTTTTATATTCAGCGGAGAACTATACCGACTACCGCACCCTGAAGATGTTCGTCTACGGTCCAGACTCCCTCCCTCACCCTCTCTTCCTTTTCCGGCTGGGGTCAGACTCCACAAACTTTTATGAATACCATACCATCCTTCATCCGGGATGGGATCCGGAGAATGAGGTGGTAATTGACTTTGACCAGATCACAGGGCTCAAAAACTATATGCTCCTTAATGGGCAAAATGATACCACGGATGGCCCATACCGGATAAGAGGAAGTCCTACCCTCACCGCAATAAAGTGGTTTGAGGTGGGGGTAACAAATGTGGATAGCCTCTGGCCGATGAGTGGGGAGGTCTGGATTGATGAGCTGAGGGTTACTCAGGTGAAGAAAGAGCCTGGATGGGCCAAGAGGGCATCCCTCTCCGCCCAGTTTGCCGATCTCTTTAGCCTCAGCGCCAGCTATCAGAACAGAGACTCCAAATTTCACGGTTTGGGAGGGAAGAGGCCTGGTAAGTCCTCAACTTCCCAAAGCATCAGCATTTCAAACTTTGCCTTGCACAAGTTCTTCCCCAAAAGCTGGGGGCTAAGCCTCCCCTTGAGCGGTTCCTGGAGCAGGAGCCTGACCCTGCCGGAGCTTAAGCCAGGCTCTGACATCGTCCTTCCTAAGGAACTAAGAAGGGATAATAGGACGGAATCCACCTCTCGTTCGACCAGTGCCTCCTTTAGCATCAACAGAAAGGGGAGTAACCCACTTTTTAACCTCTTTCTCAACCGGATGTCTACCCGTTTTGCCTTTGGCGACAACAACAGCAGGAGCCCCACAAAACCCAAGAGCTGGGACAGCAATTACAATCTCAGTTGGAGCTATAGCCTCTCTCCAGCTAAGAGGTCAATCTCCCCCTTTGGCTGGGCCAAGTCAAAACTTGTTCCTGGGTTCATCTCCGGGGCGAAGTTCTCATACCTCCCTACCAACCTTAATTTTAGCGCCACGGTGAACCGCACAAAGGGGCTGAGCATAGACAACTCTGGGACAAGAACTGATACCTACACCCGTAACTTTACCGGAAGTGCCTCCACAGGCTTCTCCCCCTTCCAGAGCCTGTCGGCCAGCTACTCCCTGACCAGCAGTCGGGATATAAGGAGGGACGAGGAGATAAACCTATCCTATAACCCCAAGAGGTTTTCCTTAGGGAGGGAGACTTCCTGGACAGAGAATGGCTCGGTTACTTTCTCCCCTACTTTTCTGAAGTTCCTCACCCAGAGATACAGCTATCAGGCCAACTACCGAGAAAGCTTTAACCCCCAAAGCTACGGGCAGGATGAGAGGACGGCCAGCTCAAACTTCTCCGGGTCAGCCAGCCTGGGCTTAAGGATAAACGGGCTCTTCAACTTCATCAAGCCCCCGGAGAATATAAAGAGTTTGAGGAAGGGCTCGCCCCGATGGATCCTTTTGCAGTTCAAAGAGCTCTGGTCA
>DAOVCL010000088.1 GCA_030670005.1 Candidatus Zixiibacteriota bacterium
CTACACGGCAATCATGGAGGCAGTGAACTCGGGAGCGGATGTCTTGAACAACAGTTGGGGGTGGCCAAGTGGGACAGGATTTCACACCACGGCTCGTCTTGCTTTCGCCAATGCTTATAAGCTAAACAGGGTTTCCGTCTGTGCAATGGACGATCATCAATACAATGGGGAGCCTCACTATCCGGCTGCCTATGGACAGGGGATTATTGCCGTGGGGGCAATAGATGAGGCAGATCATCATATATTTTGGTCCAACTATGGAAGTTGGATTGATGTCTCTGCCCCAGGGGCAAACATTTGGAGCTGTGTTCCTTACGCTCCATATTACGAGAACTGGGATGGCACTTCCATGGCTGCCCCCTTTGTAACTGGATTGGCAGGGCTGCTTCTGGCCAAAAACCCCGATCTGGATAACGATGATATTGAGCAGATAATCAGATTATCGGCAGATGACATCAATGATCCAAACGATCCTTTAACCGGACCTGGTTGGGATCAGGGGACTGGCACTGGCCGCATAAATGCCTATAACGCCCTGGAGATGATCAGCGCACCCAACTTAGTCTGCCATTGGTCGGCAACTGGGGGAACCGAGCAGAGCCATACCAACTCCTACAATATGGTCTTCTATTCTACACCTGGACTGGCAGATGGGGTATATATCGTCAAGAGATACGACGTGAGGAAATCAATCAATTTCCCATTATCATTTCAATTGATCCCCAATGCCTGGGGTAGAGGTGTGGTCACCAATGGTTATTCAGCGGCCAGTCCCAACTTTGGAATGGGGTGGTGTCGAGTGGTCCCTGGAACAGTCACTGAGACGGGCTGTACTACGCAGAGTTATGTCTATAAGGTCTGGAACATCTTAGGGCAATATATAGGTTGGTTCCCCTGCGAACCCAGTGAAGTCACCTTTGCTTATACTGCCTTAGGCAAGCTCAGTCCCAGAATCTTTGTAGATGACTGTGGGGACCCGGACAATGAGCCTCACCTGATCAGGGGGGATGATTACACCTTTCCGGGAGGATCAGGAGACCCTTGTAAAACGGTAAGCAAGGATCCCTCTCAGGTGATCTACAGGTATACAGACCTTATTCCGACCAACACATACACGGTCTCTGTAGATTATTATTGGGAAGAGGAGGATAAGATGGGGCCTCCGGTGAGGCTAACCCTCTGGGCTGATTCCCAGAAGTTGCACGGCCCTCATATTGTCTATCTTGGTGAGTGTGACTGTCTGGGGCCCTATACGGTGAATAGCTCAGAGTATGCAGATGGGTGCTTTGACCTTAAGGTGATGAACCACAGTGGCCGTTACGCAGTGGTATCCTACATCACGGTGGTGGAGGGAATAGGAGTAGGGACACAACGGCCTCCTGAGGATGGTCATCTGCCTCAAGGCTTTGAGCTTTCCCAGAATTACCCTAACCCATTTAACCCTGTTACCCAGATTAAATATGCCTTGCCCAAGGCTTGCTGGGTGAGGCTGGAGGTTTACAACATCTTAGGGCAAAGGGTGGTAAGTTTGGTTGATGGGAGGCAGAAAGCTGGATACAAGATGGTGAGGTGGGATGCCAGTGGGGTGGCCAGTGGAGTATATATTTACCGGATTCAGGCAGGAGATTTTGTGCAATCCAGGAGAATGGTCCTCCTGAAATAACCCCCCTACCTGAATCCAGCCACAAGCAGAGGTCACCAGCAATGGCGGCCTCTGCTTTTTTTAAAAATAAGCAGATCTACTCGATTTGTCAACATCTAAGTTGAACGATCTATAGATTAAAGTGAAGGCAACGAAAGCCATGTTGGGACCATAGAGAGAATAATCAAGGGAGTATATTCCCTCTTGCTCTCCTGCTTTCAATCTTCCTCCCATGATTCTTTATGACCTCCTAAAGGAGATTTCCGATTATGGTAACCTTGTGGGGTTCTCAATCAGACTCTTCCATTTTTTGGTTGACTTTTAGGGGAGCTGGGCTTATCCTTAATGGCAAAAGTGATGAGTGAAGCTGTGGACGATAACTTTCCCCAACAGGCAAGGGGTCTGGCCAGGCTTTTGGGTGGGGCGATAAAGAGGCTGGGGATGTACCCTCCTGGACACCCGGCAGTGGAGAAAGCGATCGATGCTCCCTGGGATCTCCTGGCCGAACTTATGGCTCAGAGGGGGGAACTGACCCTGGCCATAAAGGGAGAGAGATTGTTGGTAGGGGATTTTCCTTTGGAGAAGGGAGTTCCAGCTTTCGATAAGCTGCTTCTGGATATGGAGGACAGGAAGGTAGAGGGGGTAACCCTTTTGCAGGGACTGAGGAAGGAGGAGCTGCGGAGATTTCTCGAGGCCTTGAGCCTTAAGCCAGATCTGCTGCACGGTAGGGGGGGGATGGCCTCTTTCTTAGAGAAGAGGGGAATAGAGCATATTAGGGTGAATGAAGTTCGTATGGGCGGGATTAGTCAGGTCTCGCAACCTTTGGATAAGGAGGCAAAGGGATGGCTCCAAGGGGAAGTAAGAGAACTTCTTGGCCTTTTGGAATCTGATCCCTCCTTTCTGGGCGAGAGGATAGGAAAACTGGTTGAGGATAAGCCACCTCAACTTAAGGGCCGACTGATTGGGGATTACCTCCGCCATATAGCCGCCGCTCTTTTGGAGGTTTACCCAGATCCTCGGAGGATTAAAAGGTATATGGCTCAGCTTATCCTCTCCCTAAATTCCCAACTAAAGGGTTGGCTGCAAAAGGGGGAGGTGGGGGAGGCTGAGACAGAGGATCGAACCGGAGAATTGGTCAAGGAGATTCTGGATGAGGTGAGGATTGATTTGATCGTCAAGGAACTTACCAAGGAGGGAGCCTCCCTGAACAGGGCAAAGGGTTTAGTAGGAAATCTGTTTCAAGAGGGCGAAAGGGAGAGGATATTCCCTCTTTTAGAGGAGAAGCTTTCTCAGGCAGGGGTCTCGAAGGAGAACTGGTCCTGGATAAGGGGAAAGGAGCAGAGGAGCAAGGAATCTATTCTAAAGAGGGCAGAGGAAATATCTGAGAAGGAGAAGTCCCTTCTAACTAATCCTGAAGAGGTTCATGGGGTCGTCCATGGCCTTCTCTCCATAGGCGAGGAAAAGGTAGTGGGGAAGATGTTGAGCAAGTTTGCAGTCACATTGGGGGAAGGCTCCCCCCAGGAGAGAGTGAGAATTGCCAAGAATTTCAGCAAATTGCTCAATATACTTTTAAAGGCAGATCAAGTTGAGCTCTTAGATCAAAACTTGGAGGCCTTGGCCGAAAGAGGAGGGAAGGAGCCAGATAATGAGGTTTTTCAAGTCATCTCCTCTCTTCTGAAGGAACAAGTCTTAAGCCTGATAGAGAAGGGCAGATATGGCTCTGCCTCCACTATCATTCATCTCTTGGGTCAGCTTACTGATTCTCAGGCGGGGTTCCCCTTAGAGCATAGGTTAACTGCTGCTCGGGTCCTGCGGGGTATAGGGACCTCGGAGATTGTCTCTCAGTTGGTGGAGAGGATCGTAGATGGGGAGGACAGAAGGGAGATAGCCAACATCCTCTCCGATCTGGGCACCGGGGATGTGGCCGAGGGGTTGCTAAAAGTTTTTACCCATCCTGATAGGGGAGTCAGACAGATAGCCTTGCATATCCTCACCCAAATTGGGGAGAACTCTCTGGGACCTCTGACCAAGCTATTGCAGCAGAAGTTTGCCCGTGGCCCTGAGGGGTCCTTTGAAGATGAGGACTGGTGGGTGGTGAGAAATAGCATCTACCTTTTGGGGGAGATAGGCCAGGAGATCTCCCTGCCTCTTCTTAAGGGTTGGCTTGAGGATCCCGACTATAGGGTGAGATTGGAGGTGATCAAGGTTATGGAGAAGATAGAAAGCTCCCGAGCGGTCCCCTTCCTCATCCGGGCAATTGCCGACCCCCGGGATGAGGTGAAGAGGGCGGCTATTGTGGCCCTGGGGACAATAGGGGATAAGGATGCTGTCAGCCCTCTGGTTGAGGTCTATCCCGACCTAAGTAAGGAGGAGAGATCCTTAGTCATCTCAGCTCTGGGAAACATAGGGGATCCCCAGGCCATAGATTTCTTTTTGAGCCTGATGGAAGAGAAGAGACCCCGTTGGAAGAAGATCTTGGGTGAAGGGAGAGAGGAGATTCTCCCCACCCTCAAAGCTCTGGGGAAGATTGGAGATCCGCAGGCGACCTCAAAGATAGAGGATTTCATCTCCCAAACTGGGGATGATCGGCTATTAATAGCGGCCAAACAGGCCCTTTCTATGATCAAACAGCATATCAAGGAGGAGAAATGAGAAAGCCAGTAATCTTTGTCTTAATTGGCCTAAGCATTTTGATAGTTTCAGCTCTGGCTGGTTCGCAGAAAGGGCTGAAGGTTACCGCCTCAATATGTAAGGGCATCCAGGATAGGGAGCCAGTGGGGGAGGGGGAGAGTTTCCCTCCCGAAGTAGGCAAACTCTACTGTCATAGCTTAGTGGAGGGGGCAGAGGACTCAACCGCAGTTACCCATATCTGGTATTATGGCCAAGAGGAGATGGCTGAGGTAGACCTTCCTGTAAGATCGCCACACTGGAGGACCTGGAGCTCTAAGGTAATCCTCCCCCAATGGCAGGGATGGTGGAGGGTGGATGTTCTCTCAGCGGAGGGTGATACCTTGTCCTCCGCCTATTTCGTCATTAAATAAGAGGAGGGGTCTATGGCCAGCGTAAACAAGGCAATCTTGATTGGCAACTTGGGAAGGGATCCTGAGTTGAGGTATACCCCCTCTGGACAGCCTGTGGCCAATTTCCCTCTGGCTACCACCTCCAAGTGGAAGAACAAGGATGGAAATCTGCAGGAAAGAACGGAATGGCATCGGATAGTGGTTTGGGGGAGACAGGCTGAGATCAGTGGGGAATACTTGAAGAAGGGGAGTCCAGTCTACATTGAGGGGAGGATCCAGACCCGTTCTTGGGATGACAAGGACGGAAACAAGAGGTATACAACGGAGATTGTTGCCTACCGGATGCAGCTTTTGGGCAGGAAGGGGGAGACCTATGAGGAGGAGATAAAGGGAGAGCCACCACAAATGGGGGAGGGGGAGGAGGAGGATCTTCCCTTCTGATGGGGTATAGGAATCCGCTTCCCACTGTGGATGTGATCATAGAGTTGGAGGGAAAGGGGATAGTGCTGGTGGAGAGAAAAAACCCTCCATTTGGTTGGGCTCTCCCCGGGGGTTTCGTCAACTATGGGGAGAGCTTAGAGGAGGCGGCAATGAGGGAGGCCGGGGAGGAGACAGGCCTGCAGGTTGAACTCTTGCGTCAATTTCATACCTACTCCCATCCAAAGCGGGATCCACGGCTGCACACCATCACCACCGTCTATATAGGCCGCGCTCAGGGGGAGCCCAAGGCCTCAGATGATGCCAAAGCGGTAGGTATCTTCCCCAAGGATAGCCTGCCCTCGAAGATGGCCTTTGACCACAGAAGGATCTTAGAGGATTATCTCAGAGAAGGGGGTTTTTGAGCCTTCCGTAGGTAGTCGACAAAATGGCCAATTTATCTCTCATAAACCTCCTGCATGTTCCGAACTGCAGGAGGAGACATCCCGGATCCTCTGATCTGAACGGAGGGGATGTGGTGGAATAAGGTTCTGCCACTTCAAGGGAACTATTGTTGATTAAAGGCTTGGAAGGGTTAGCTTCAGCTCAATTCCTCTCATAAAGATGGCCATTTCTTGGGTCTCTGCGTAGCTATTCCAACGGCCAGATCACCTGATCTGGCCACTCGGTTATTCTCTCCCTCATAGAAGTCGAACTGGCCAATGCGAGAAGGGAGGCACCTTTTATCTCAAGGGAGGAGATGGGGGAGGCATCTCCCCTGGGCGGAGCCTCGGGCAAGCCTGATGCCGATAGTCGAGGTGAGGAGACCCTTCCACAAGGTCTGGAATAAAAAAAGACAGCTCAGTAGGTGCAATTCAGAACTTAGCTCCCTTGCGGTCGCTAACTTCTCCAGAGGGTCTCACCGACCCTTCCCCATGTGCATCGGGACGCTGTTATGATTGAATCCCGCCCTTATGCATAAGTGCGGGACTTCAAACAACCCCTACATTTGGGAATTTCTTAGAAATTCCGAAACATTCAATTAGCGATGTAAAATGATCATTGATCAATTTGAAAAGGAGGGGTAGATGTTGAAAGAACTAATTACCGAGGATTTGATCGTCCCCCAATTAGCCAACAGAGGGAAAGAGGAGGTTATCGGTGAGCTTTGCAACCTTTTTGGCCAGGCTGGCCTGGTAGAGGAGGTGGACAAATTCGAGGAGGCCATCAAGGTCAGGGAGGGGATCGAGAGCACGGCCGTGGGGGAGGGAGTGGCCATCCCCCATGGGAGATCGGAGGCAGTGGGTAAGTTGGCAGTTGCCTTTGGGGGATCAAAGGAGGGGGTGGAATTCAACTCCTTAGACGGGAAACCTGTTCACCTTATCTTTATGATAGCAGCCCCCCTTGATGCCAAGAGGGAGTACCTGCAGACAGTGGCCAGGATTGCCAGGTTGCTTAAGATCAAGAGTCTCAAGGAGGAGCTCCTCAAGTCCCGATCGGTGGAAGATGTGATGAAGGTGTTGGAGGAGTTCGATTCCCGTTATCCCAGCGAGGTGGAGGTGAGAACCAAAGAGGGTAGGGTAATTCACAGGTCTTGAGTGATTACTGACCTCTTGGCTTCTGAAGTGGGACGAATTTTAATTTTGAGGTTGGAGGAGGCCTTAGGAACTCCAGTCGATCTGGATCTGGTCTAATTAGAAAGAGATGACAGTTTACGGAGCAGCAGTCGGGTATTCGTCAGTCGTCGGTGGCCAGTTATCAGGGATTTTCCTGACCTCTGACTTCCGTAAACCGTTAAGAAAGGGGGATTTTGTCTGTTCTTAGAAGAGACCCTGTTGCTGGAAGGTGGGTGGTAAATCTGAAGAGAAAGGGTAAGAAAAGCTCCAAATTGATCCAAGATGGGTTGGATCATAAGGGGGATGTCTGCCCCTTCTGTGAGGGACAGGAGGAAGCCACTTTTCCTGAGGTGTTTGCCTTAAGGGAGAACGGCAGTCCTCAGGACAGCCCTGGGTGGAAGGTGCGGGTGATTCCCAGCATTTCGCCTATTTTTGGGATAGAGGGTGGATTGGGAAAGAAGGGGGAGGGGGGGATATATGATCTGATGAGGGGGGTGGGGGCACACGAGATCATAATCGAGACCCCCAGACATCTTAACAGCTTACATCTGCTGGATACCGATCAGATAGAGTTGGTTTTGCAGGCCTATATCCAGAGGATCTCAGATTTAAAGAAAGACAAGAGGTTTAGGTATCTGTTGATCTTTAAGAACTATGGGAAGAACGCTGGGGCTTCCAAGATCGATCACACCCATTCTCAGCTTATCGCTATGCCTATTACGCCCAAGATGGTGAAGGAGGAGCTTGTGGGCGCCAGGAAGTATTTTGCCTATAAGGAGAGATGTATCTTCTGTGATATAATCAAGCAGGAGAAGTTGTCAGGGAAGAGAGTTGTCTGCGAAAACGACGGCTTTTTGGCCTTTTGCCCTTTTGCCTCCAGGTTTCCTTACGAGACCTGGATCCTGCCCAAGCGTCATCAGTGTGACTTTGAGGAGATGTCGAATGAAGCGATTACTTCCCTTGCCCAGATATTGAAGGAATTTTTCTGTCGGCTGTTTCATTGCTTGGGGGACCCCTCCTACCACTGGTTCCTTTATACCGGCCCCAACCGCATCCCCAGAAGGGATCATTGGGAGACCCTGTGTAAGGATTTCCATTGGCACTTTGAGATCTTACCCAGGTTGGGTAAGGTTGCCGGCTTTGAATGGAGCACAGGCTTTCATATAAATCCCCTCTTACCTGAAGATGCAGCTCGTAAGCTGAGGGAATGTAGCTTACCCGAATTATTCATAAGTTCCTACCCAGATCCTCCAACCCGCCAATGACCATCCCCCAATGAGCCGTCAGGTGCCCT
>DAOVCL010000022.1 GCA_030670005.1 Candidatus Zixiibacteriota bacterium
AGGATTAGAGTCTTCGTGGCTATAGTTTGTGAATAATCCGGGTTAGACAAGATTAACAGGATGATCAGGATAAACAATCTCATTTATTAAACACCGAAAATCACTGAAATGATAAGAAATTCTAAGGAAGAATGTGCGTTATAATTTTTCGGTGGCTTCGGTGTCATTCGGTGTTTTCTTGGATAATTTGGGATAAAAATCCGGTAAATCCTGTTATCCTGTCAAAAAAGCCCCGCCGCTTACGGCTGAGTTCAGCCACATGGGTGAATTGGAGAGTCAAATTTGCCCTATAACATCCAGGGGCCTGGGAGAAGCCTCCATCCCCAGATGTATTCCAGGACGGTCCAGCCTGTCAGGAGCAGAGCCAGGGAATAGGCCATATTCTCGGTGTTTGTCTCAGCTCTGGTCATCCGGTAACCAAAGAGGATGACCAGAAGGGCAAAAATGGCACAACTGGGATAGGTTATCCAGGAGGTCCTTCCCATAAGCTCAAATTGATTTACCATAACAAAATGCAAGAGCCATACGGCATTGAAGTGTCCCAGTGAAAAAAGAAGCCCCGTAGGCAAATATCTCTTGATTCCAAGGAGGGCAATCAGGAAAGTGAACCAGCCCAACAGAGGAAACATCTGCCACTCGGTAATTGCTATACCACCAAGTTTTTCAACTACTTCTCCTAAAACCGCCCAGAGGAATAACCCCGAAAAAATACCGAAGTAGTTGCCTTTTCTTGTATCTGAAGTAGTTATGGAGAAGAAGAGAAAAGCAATTCCCAACCCTAACAATATCAGCCCCATAATTATAGTCGCCATAGTGCCTAACCGATAGACCCCTACCAGAGCCATATAGGTGGCGGCGAAGATAAGCAATACTAACAACAGACATTTTAACCCTTTTTTGCCCATTGTTGCTCTTCCTTTCTGAGCGTTAAGGCAGGTTATTTAAGGGTATAGACCTTGATGTGTCTTGCCCAATCTCGTCCGAACCGCTAAAGGCTCCCTCCACCCCACTCCCATTTCAAGTTAGTTCACTTCGTTCACTAACTTCCAAGGGGCTATCGCCCCTATGGCGGATTTCAGTGCTCCGCCAGTTCACACCGAGATCCTGTTACCCCTTGGGGGAAAGCACATCCTTTCCCCCAAACCCCCTGATGACCGTCTCGGAAATTGTAGAATTTCCGAGACGTTACCTCAGGAATGGGGTGGAGGAGGCAGCCGACCACCTAAGCACCATCCTCTTTTCTCCCCTCCCCCTTTTCCATGGCTTTGAGGGGGTAGGGTGGAGATAAGTGGCCGGCTACCTAAGCAACACCATTGGCCTGGCGGCCCTGTAGCCTTTAGCCTCAAGCCTGTAAAGATAGATCCCACTTGGGACCTCATTGCCCTGGCTGTCTTTACCATCCCAGTAGACAGTATAGAAACCCGGGTTCTGATAGGCATCAATCAAGGTCTTCACTTCCTGCCCCAGGACGTTGTAAATTTTGAGGGTGACGGCGGTCGGCCGACCGCGGACGGCGGACAGGTGGTAGCGAATGAGGGTGGTGGAGTTGAAGGGATTAGGGTAGTTCTGGTGGAGGCAGATGGTCTTTGGCAGTCCCCGCCCCCCTTTTATCTCCTCGATTCCCTCGCGCTCCTCCTTTCGCACTATGATATCGTCCACCCGGATTTCTACATCGTCAGTCATCCACATTCTGAAGATGTAGAAGCCGAAATAGCCCATATTACGGTTCTGTGTCAAGAGTATGGGGCAGCCCTCCAACATCACCCCATCCCAGTAGGCCCATATAGAGTCCCCCACTGCTTTTAGCTTCATCCTGTGCCAACTACTTGAATCCGGGATTCCACCAGGGATCTCATCACCAGACCAAACCTTCAGAATCTGCGGAAGCATCTCCTCATGATAGCTAAGTTTCAATATCTGGTGGCTTTTGTCGAAACGGACTACGAAAGAGTAGAATTTCGAGTCAAGACCCCAATTGCCATGTCGGGGGAACATCCTTATTACCAGCCCCTCCCTCAGCCCTTCAGGATCATCCCAAACCTCTGTATATACCCAGGCCTCAATTGAGTAATCGGTGAGACTATCATAGTCCCCAGCATAGGCTATTCCAACCGGGGTGCTATCGCTGCGGGCTACTACACCTATCCATCCATCCCCTTCCGGGGTGGTGGAATCCGCTATAACCTGCATGGTGTCAGTCATAAATCCAGTGGGACCGTAGGTGGGATGCCACTCAAGCTGAGTCTGACCACCTGTGAAGTGCTCCTGGTAAAGCACCTCCTGGGAGAATACAGGTATGATCCAGATGACAGCCAGAGCAACCACAAGAAAACAGATTAACAAAGCTATCCGTTTCATCTTTTCCCCTTTCTTAGCTATTTAGTCTTATTCAAAAAACCCAAGGCCGAGGGGATGCTGCCACATCCCCTCGGCTAAGATTCTACCGGAGCAAGAGCATCTTCTTGGTGGCCACATACTCCCCGGCTCCGAAGGAGTCCAGAGTCCTTCGGACTTCAAGCCTGTAAAAATAGACTCCACTAGGTACCTTAGCCTCCCAAGAAATCCGATGGAATCCAGCCCCCTGAGGTTGGTCTATAAGCGTTGCCACCTTTTGGCCCAGCAGGTTATAGACCTCCAGTTTTACCCAACAATCCTTGGGTAGGGCATATCTAAGCTCGGTAGTTGGATTGAACGGATTTGGATAGTTCTGATAGAGATGGAAAAACTCAGGGAGGTTCGTTAGATCTGAAGATTCCTCAATACCAGCCCTTAGGGAAGTCACTTCGGTGGATAGAGTATCGTTGCTCGGATTATCATCGCAGGGAAGAGTGGTCCAGAAGAAAATCTGATAGTTCATATTCTCGCTACGGGGAGTCCAGGGAGCAAAGGAGACTTGGTAGGAGCTATCGGGTTTGAGCAGATTCACGGAGACCGTATCTGCATAAGTTTCAACTCCACTGGAGTCAACTCTACAGATGGCATCAAATATCTCGTTGTAATCCCCCACATTCTTTACCACTGCCTCAGGAATCACTGCAGAATCTGCAGTCACCGTATCCAAGGGCGAGATAATGGATTCTAAACAGATGTCATCCATTATACCCGTGGAAACCACTATGTCGTCACAGAGGGTAGTATCTGTTACCCCTGGTGATCTGAGAACCCACACGCCCAAAAAGCCCGTATTCCCAGATGTCCCCGGGATTGGATCTGGATCAGAGTAAGGACATCCGGGAAGCATTACATCATCGAAGAACGTCCAAATCTGCTGGTCTATAGTCTGCTCTCCTGTGATCTTCAACCTCAGTTTATGCCAGCTACTTTCCTCTGGAACACCTCCTGGGATCTCATCAGCCTTCCACTCGCGAATTTCATGCGGGATAGCCCTCTCATTATGGGAGAGTCTTATCCTCTTATCAAAATCAAAATCGCACATAAGAAGGTAGAAGTAAAAGTTTGTGTCATCTGCAGTATCAGTACGAGCGACGATACCATGCCACCCCCCTCCACCATCTGTAACCTTGGTATAGATATATGCCTCTATGCAGTAGTCTTTGAGGCTGTCCTCTCCAGCAAGACTGGTGGCCACCATTGCATCCTCGTTCATCACCCTGCCAATCCATCCATCACCACTGGGATTTCCGGGACAATAGACAACATCTATAGAATCGTAACAGCCAGTAAACATCCATCCCGGAAACCAGTTCAGGTGGAGCTCACCATCGGTGAAGTGTTCATTATAGATGATCTCTCCCTGAGCATATTTGGGAGTAATCCAAATAGTTGATAGAGCGACCATAAGGACACAGGTTAACAAAGCTATCTTTTTCATTGGTTCTCCCTTCTTAAGTTAGTTCATATCGTTCACTAACTTCCAATCCCGACTTTCTCGGGATATGGCGTCCCGACGTATCGGGACTGTTACCCCTTGGGGGAAAGCACATCCCTTCCCCCAAACCCCCTGATGACTGTCTTGGAACTTGTAGAATTTCCGAGACGTTAATTTCCTCACTGTTCCAAAAAACCTATGGGGAGGGGATGCGGCAGAAACCGCCACATCCCCTCGGCTAAGATTCTACCGAAGCAGGATCATCTTCCTGGTAGCTGCATACTCTCCTGCTTCAAGCCGGTAGAAATAGACTCCACTGGTTATATTAGCTTCCCAACAAATCCGGTGGTATCCCGCCCTCTGAGGTTGATCTAAAAGGGTTGCCACCTTCTGGCCAAGTAGGTTATAAACCGCCAGTCGCACCCAACAATCTACAGGCAAGGCATACTCAATCTCAGTGCTTGGATTGAAGGGATTGGGGTAGTTCTGATAGAGACAGATGGTCTTTGGTAGCCCCCTCTTCTCTGATCTTTCCTCGATGCCCACCTGGGTAGATACTACTTCTGTGGATAAAGTGTCGTTGCTCGGATTACCGTCGCAGGAGAGGGCTGTCCAGAAGAAGACCTTATAGGTTACATTCTCACCCTGTGGAATCCAGGGAGCAAAAAAGACTTGGCAGGAGCTATCGGGTTTGAGGGAATTCAGGGAGGCTGTATCCGCATATACCTCCACCCCACTGGAGTCAATTCTACAAATGGCCTCAAATGTATCCTCGTAATTTCCTACATTTTTGACCACCGCCTGAGGGATGACTCCAGAACCCACCTTTACCGTATCCAAGGGTGAGATGATGGAATCTACCATAACATCATGGATGCCCGGTTCAGCCCGCACTATAATGTTGTCCACCCGGGTCACCACATCTTCAGACATCCACATCCTAAAGACATAGACCCCGAAATAGCCCTGGCTAAGTGAATCATGAATTATAGGGCAGCCGGGTAGAATCTCGCCATCCCAGTAAGTCCAGATGGAATCAGCTACCATCTTGAGTTTCATTTTGTGCCAACTGCTATCAGATGGAACCCCACCGGGAATCTCATCCCTGGACCAGTTGTGCAGGTAGATGGGCATCATCTCACCGTAGTGATAAGAGAGTCTCAACCTCTGATCCTTGTCGAAATCGGCTATGAATCGGTAGTACTTCCCCCAGAATCCGGTGGTGTCTATCCTCCCACACAGCCCCTGATAGAGTCCATAAGACTCGGTGGTGTCCACATTCACAAACACCCAGGCCTCGAAGGAGTAATCGCTAAGAGATTCATCACCGGCCCAGACCATCCCGCAGGGGACACTATCTTCTCTGGCCACCATACCTATCCACCCATCCCCTTCCGGGGTGGTGGGATCTGCTATAACCTGTATAGTGTCAGTGGCGACAGGGTAATACCTGCCAAAGAAGGGAAGCCACTCAAGCTGAGCCAGACCATCGGTAAAGTGCTCCTGGTAAAGCACCTGGGATGATCCAGGTGTGGACCAAATAAAAGCCAGAACGACCACGAAGCCACAGGTCAGCAAAGCTATCCGTTTCATCTTAATTTCCTCCCTTTTATGGTGATTGCAAAACGGCTTGCCCGCAAAGCCCGTTCCGCTTTGACCTTTGTCAATATCAGGCTAAAATCTCCTTCTGACGCCACGCCATGACAGGAGTTAAAACTTCACCCCTATGGGCACCACCTCCTTTTTCTACGAGTCAACTCACCCTCAGAGCCTGACCTGTGTCTAAATTTTGTTAGCCTTTCCTCCGGCCCCACGCCGCTTAGAGAGAAACTATACTCCTCACTTTTCAGGTGGATGATAATCTACAACAAAGCGGTACTGCTTGCCAAAGTGAAGGATTACCTCCTTCTGTCCCCGGTGCAAGATGCGCATCTCTATCTTAATTTCGCCATAGCCGTTATGGGCAAACAGATCATCATAGAGCTCAAAGATCTTTGCTTTAACTTCTCTATTTGTAGAAACCTTCTTTGGTGTCTTATCCATCAGAGCCTCCCATAGAGGACCCTGGTGAAGCCCAAATAGCTGAAAAAGCTGTCATAATGCTGCCAAATCCCCCTGGCTAAGATTTACTTACGTTTATATAAGTAAAGCCTTGAACACGAATTCCACGAATATGCAAATAGCACGAATCCCAATTTAGATACAACTTTTAACTCCGGAATTATCTTGTCCTCAACAACCATATCTAATCGATACTCACCTATCTTTTCACCTTTGTACCAAACCTCTTTTCTCTTTGGTATTTCGCTCTCTGAATTTTCCTTATCTATTCGTGTAGATTCGTTTATTCGTGTCATTCGTGTTCCAAAGCCTCTACTTTGGCCTTATTTCATCAGTACCATCTTCTTGGTAACCGCATACTCCCCGGCTTGAATCCGGCAGAAATAGACTCCGCTGGCCACTTCAGCCTGCCAGGGAACCTGGTGGGATCCAACCCTCTGAGATTGGTCAACCAGAGTGGTCACCTTTTGGCCCAGCAGATTATATATCTCAAGCTTTACCCAACAATCTGCAGGTAAGACATACCTGATCTCGGTAGTCGGATTGAAGGGGTTGGGATAATTCTGGTAGAGGCGGACACATTTAGGGAGGTCAACTTGATTTGCTTGTTCCTCTGTGCCGGTGGTATCAATTTGCAAGAGTATCATAGATGGGTCACCTAAAAGGTTATATCCCTCATAATAGTGTAGGGTCATTCCTATATCGCCCCATACCTCCCACATTCCGTATTTGGCCCTGCCCGTCATCCCTGCAAGCCATAAAAGGGTGTCATAGAAAATAGCATTGAACATCCCTTCCTGGAGTATGCTATCCAACCCACACGACATCACGGTAGATGCCCCCCAGAATGCGACTGCACCTTTGGTTTTTGCCCTTACCCATTTCTCCCCGAAACACTCGATGCTACTATAAACCCCTGTATAACAGGCATGACTGCATACAAATGGATACATACCTGAGTTTGAAAGCCTATCAATATCTCTTCTCCCAAACATCGGCCCTTCCCATCTCCAGGCCCCACCATGCCCGGAATAGACAACGATAGCCTGTCCATCGTTTATCGCTACATCAATGGGTGTGCCTGTGCCATACCATCCCCAGAGGGAATCACATTCTCCCCCATATTCACGCCATAGGCCCATACAATATCTGTGAATCCCTTCGGAAACGGTATGGAGATCTTCATCAGTTGTAGATATAAAGTATGCCCGATTGAACCATTCCTCAGCTCCTAAATTCCCCTCATAGCAGAGCACCTTCTCCACCATTGCTCTTGCATCAGTTGTATCTCTACAAGAAAATCTCCCTATAAATATGTCGGGTAGGTAATCACCATCCGACATAGTGGTATAATATAAATCGGTGGCACTTCCCGTCTGGATACCTGTAAATGCAGGAATGTCCTCAACATCACCCACAAGCAGAACATAAGTTGGAGGCACCCGCCAATATGTGTAGGCATCCTTTATATACGCTTTAATCCCTTCTGGGGTATCTCCTCCAGGGATCTCGGAAGTATTTACTATCGTTACAAGAAACCCTCTGTTTTCTTTCCATTCTTTGAATGGCAACATCTCATTCTCATAATCATCTGCACAGATGATGAGATAACCTATTTGAAAGTTTGTATCAGATTTGAACGCCTCATAGTTTACAATAATCTTTCGCTGCAGGTTCTTAAAAGCAGGTGAGTAATATTTCGAGAGATGGCTTTGAGTCTTTAGCTCATTAGAGCCTTTGAGCTCAAGCGTAAGGTTAATTTTATTTGCATAAATGATTGTATCCCTTCCAGGGTTATATCTCACAGGATATATATCGAGAAAGCCTACTCTTCTTCCCCTTATATAACCTATTTTTCTTACCTTTGCCCAGACACCTGGAAAGAGCCTGTCCGTTTGAAAGAAATCTGTATCCATACAAAACTTACTTTTTGCCCTTTCGGTTCTGAGAACTGGTGGTGCGAGAGGAAGAACTGGGTATTTGAGGTAATTAGTTTGACTATCCACTTCTGTCTTCAATATAATCTTGGCATCTTCTGGAATCTCAATGACCTTTCTAATTACGGGTAGTTTTGGCCTTCCGATGGCTTCGCTTGCTCCTGCCTCTTGAATAGAGAGATCCACAAAGATTCTGCCCTCTAATTTCACCTCAACCATTTTTATCTCTGGAACTTCTACTCTCAGCGAGATAGTAGATGGAAACTTCTGAGCCTCACTATCGGCAAAGTGCTCCCCGTAAACCCCCTGTGGTAATCCCGGTGTGGTTGCCAAAGCAACCATGAGGGAACAAACTGACAAAGCTATCCGTCTCATCTCAATTCTTTCCACTTTCAATTACATATCCTTAAAAAATTCCCAAACCAATTCACTCAAGATCAAAAGCCCATCCCTATCCCAAACCTATGGGTAAAACCCAGCCTCCCCAAATCGGAGAGGGCATAATCGGTGCTAAATCTCACCCTGCCCAGGGTGGTGCAGATTCCCACCCCAAAGGTGAATTTGCTCTCGTCATAATTGAGCGCATATCCACCCCTGAGAGCTAAGATCCCACCTAATTTCCATTCGACTCCCCAATTCAGCCTCTCCCGATTATCCCCTGGATGAACCCCATCGGCGACTAAAGTCAGGGTGTGAGAGCTGGAATTTTTGATCGCAGATCCCGATCCCACCACATCCAATGCTATCCCGGCTTTGAAGACCAAAGGGAGGGGCCAGGACTCTGTGGAGAGATCCGTATTCACCTCTGGATTCCCCCCTATCCCGGTATAGGGATCGCCTGAGCAGAGAAGGTCCGGGCCGGAAAGTTTCATCCTACCTCCCAGGTTCAACATCGCCACTCCAATCCTCAAACCGTAAAAGTCGGTCACAAAGATGCTCCCTAAGTCCAGGGCCAGGGTGTGGGCAGATGTGTGAAATACCTTCTCCTGAACATACTTACCAGTCATGCCAAAGGAGAACCTGTCGGTTAATCGTCTGGCATAACTTGCCCCCAGGGAGATGGAGCTGAAGCTAAAGGTTTGACCGGTTCCCTCCTGGTCTGATAAGGTGGTCACATCCATCTCACCAGAGTTGAGATATATGACCCCGACCCCCAGGGCATCGTTATCGCTGGTTCTGAAGGTCACCCCGGTGAAGCCATGCTGTATTCCGGCCAACCAACTGGTATAATCCCCGCAGATGTTCTTGCCCTCGAGCTGAACCAGTCCAGCAGGATTCCAGTAGAGGCAGGTGGCATCATCGGCCAAGGCCACAAAGGCTCCGGCCATGCCCTCGGCCCTTGCCCCCACCCCTATCTTCAGAAAGCTACCTGCCGTTGTTCCCACCTTGGTAAAACCGTAGCTGGGATTTACCAGCCCAAGAAGCAGGCCCAGAGCAGTGAGCATAATGGTAGATATTTTGAGAGTAGCCATTTTGACCTCACTTTATTATGGCGAACTTTCCCGTCCGGCTCTCACCCTGGGGAGTCTCCACCAGATAGATATATAATCCATAGGCCACCTCCAGCCCGTGTCTGGACCTCAGGTTCCAGAACTCATAGCCTGTATCACCCTGGTGATGAAGGGTGGCGATCTGTTCTCCGGCTACATTGTATATCCATATAGTGCACTCCTGAGGAAGATGGGTGAACATAAGCTGCTTGAGATAGCTTTCCCTCTCCCATCCCGCCTGGACGATGTATGGATTGGGCACCACCTTGATCCTGGAAAGGGCTACTTTCTTTTCATCCGTGTGGGGTGCCTGAGTGGCGAATTCGTATCTGGCTCCCCCGTGGAGGGGATGAAAGAAGGATGTGTAGAGATCGATGGTGAAGTGATCGCCATCCGAAGGGGGAATAGCAGACTCTGGTCCATTCTGAGTCCTTAAGTGTATCGCTGAGACCGAAAGGGTCTCCTGAGTGGCAGGATCCAAGTGGTAGTAATAAAAACCAAGCTCATCCGGATACTTGTCACTATTGGGATTCCAGGCCGCGCCTCCAGGCACCAAGTCCCAACCCGGAGGGCTGTATTCGGAGGTATCCGGTATATCATACCAACGATCAATGACGATGATCCTGGAGACAGGAACCGGCTGATCCTTGTTGGTCACCAGCTCGGCATGAAGGGGAAGATAGAAGGTGTCCCTCACTGTGGGGTCTCCTACCCATCCGTAAACTTCAGCCGGGGTCTGGAGGCTGCGGTCTATGGTTATGCGGAAATCATCTTTGCCAATCCGCAAAATTGGTCCGCCTCCCCGATTCTCGATGAACCAGTCGAAGGTTGATGTATCCCCCTTAACCTCTGTCCACCCAAGGTTTTTCACTCCTGGTTGGGCATCCTTCAGGATCAACCTGAAGCCATCCACCGGGGGCAGCCCATCAGGGCAATCTGGATCCGGTAGTTTATGGTGTAAAAAGAGGGTATCGGATTCGGTGATGTCCACTAAGGTAAACACAGTATGGGCCTTTAAAGTGTCAAAACTGAGTTCGTAGGTGTGCCCGGTGATCTGATCTGGATCGAGCACCTCTACCACTGCCAGACCGTCGCAGAGCCAACCCAGAGAGGTTAGGGTATCCCCCTGGGGAAGATTTCCACCTACCCATCCCTCTGGAGGCAGACCTGGCCTTTCTGCCACCACATAGGGGTCCCTTGGCCTGCCCATGCCAGTCTCTAAGGAGGGCATAAGCGCGGTTGGATCCTGGTTTCCCTGGTCATAGGCGGTAACGCAATACCAATACTCCATCCCGTTTATCACATCTGTATCTATATAAGTGTGCTTTACCCCCACATCGTTCCCCAATGACTGATACTGATAAGCCGGGTCAGGCCCCTTAATCCCGTCAATCTTGTCAAAGATGGCAAGGGGCACATAACCTACCACCCATCCCCCTTCGTCCGTTATCTCCTGGCCCCAGGTTCTGCCTTCATCATCGGACCGATAGATCTTGTATCCCTCGAAGTCGAGCTCGCCAGTGAAGAGGTCAGGGGTGGTCTCCGAGGGCTCTGAGTCCCACCACAGCCTGACCCATCCATTGCCGGAGGCAGAGTGGGCGATGGGTGGAGGGGGAGGTTTGGGACCCTGATAGTATTTCTCCTTCATCTTGAAAGCGGTTTTCACATTTCCCAAAAGATCGGTGGAGTCGTAGCCAGCCACCATGGCTATGGCCACTGTGGTGGTCTCAGAAGGGGCAAGATCAAAGGGACCGGATGCCACTATCCAATCCCAGCGCCCTGGATCGGGTAGGGGTTCATCTATGCGAACATTCGGGCCGTGAAAGTAGTAGTCGGGCTTGATATTCGGGTCCGAGGGGTCGCTGGAGATTACCGGCCAGAGCTTCTCGTCAGTGGTAGGGTGAAACAGTCTCTCGAAATAGTGAAAATCGGTGAGACCCGAGTTAAAAGGTGACTCCACCAGGGCCAAGCCCAACATCCCCAGGCTTTCCCAGGGGGACTGGGGAATTCCATCCCCATCCCAGACATAGACGAAGTTGGGCCTGGAGTCCCCATCATCCGGGTATCCATCGAGGATATGCAATCTGTCCATAAAGTCGAAGTCCACCCGGATGACGACGGCAAACGCTGCATAGAGATCCTGAAGCGTGGAGTCAGAGGTGTTCACTATTTTGAACCTGTAGAAGAGCATATCCGAGGCGTAAGCCCGGCCATAGGAGTAGGCCGACTGGTGCACCTCAAGCCCTAAGGGGCCCCTGGGATTAGGCTGGTCATCGAAGCAACAGTAGAGGTCCTTGTCCGAGGTGAACTCTCCGGGGACCTCCTCTCCGTTCTCGGGATCCCGCCGCCAGGGGCCGGGCCAGAAGGGTTTGCTCTCCTGGTCTCTGGGCCAGGTGAGTGTCTCGTCACTGGTGGCCATCAGCGGCCAGTCGCCGCCCGGAAAATTCATCTCCCAGCCAGAGCCCAGCACACCGGAGTGGAGCCTACCTAATGAGCCCTCTAACGGCCCCCAGTCATGATTCACCATATAGGCCCAATGGTCAGTTCTTACCACATTACCCTTCTTTGCCACAATGAAACAGAGACCATAGCAATACTGCTGCGGGAAGGGGGCCGACCTTGGCCAGTGCATAGCCGGGCAGAAGAAATGGACCTGGGAGAGCAACCCCCAGTTGCCACATATATTGTGCAGATCACCCTTGTCTGAGAACCCAATGGCCATATCCTGCCGGGACATCTCAGCCTGGGGGGCAAGGGGTTTGGCCGATAAGATGGGGCACTCTCCTGAAGTGGCGGTGGTCACTACCAATTCTACCGATAGAAGCACAACTGATAGAACTAACAAAAACCTGGACATATTTCACCTCCTCAAAAGCTCACCCTGAGACCAGCCTTCAGGGTCCTGCGTGGTCCCACATGAGATGGGTTTTTGATGTAATCTGCTGACTCTACTCCTACCCCCCAGGGCCTGCCTGCATCCCAGGGGTCGCCGGTTCTGGAGTAGACCCGTCTGGCATTTTTCCGATCGAAGAGATTCTCCACCTGAAGGAGCAGATCAGCCTTAACCGGGCCAAACCTAAAGTTTTTGCGGGTGAGGATGTCCAATTTGATGGTCCAGGGCATATGGGCCGAGTTCTCCTCCACCACTATCCCCGCCCCGATCCAGGGTGTGTAGGGCAAGCCGCTGGCAGCATCGAAGACCAGGCCCGTCTTCATTCCCCAGGGAAGGTCGAAATTGAGATAGATGGCCAGATCATGCCTGCGGTCAAAATCCAAGTAATACTCCTTCTTTGCCTCAGGCATACCCGAGTAAGCATCCCAGAAGGCCCTCATAGGAAAAGACCGGTTGCCCCGGGCCACCTGGTAGGTGTAGCTTAAAGAGAACCCCAGTTTCCCTCGCCTCTTCAGAGAGACATCCAGTCCTCTCACCTTGCCGAAATCGGAGTTTGAGAAGATGGAATACTCGTAGGGAAATCTCCTCACCGAGGTGGTGGAGAGGAGATCCCAGATATCCTTGGCATAGGTGGTTACATCCATAGAATAGACCCGGCCAAATCCCAGAGCCAATCCAGCCTCATAGGCCACGGTCTTCTGGGCCTTGAGCCGGGGATTGCCCACCAAGGCTAACTGGGAGGGCAGCTTCTCTGGATCAAGGTAGTCCGGGTGCTTATACATCACCTCGTAGGGGGGATTTTGGAAGAAGTGCCCATAGGAGAAGTGGAAGACCGCCAGATCAGTTACCGGATAGGCCAGCCCCAGCCGGGGCGAGAGTTGGGTCTTGGGCTTGACCGACTTGAGGGGGGAGTTGGGGTTATTTATATCCTCCCACATCTCGGTGCGGGGGTCGGCATAGTCATACCTCAGCCCTAAGTTGAGGACAAGCCAGGGGTATTCGACCTTGTCCTGAAGCCAAAGGGAGCCCTCCAAGGGACGACGGGTGTACTTCTGAAAAGTGGTTTCGCCCAGGTAGCCGATGAAGAAGAGCCTCTCCATCTCAAAAAGCTCCAACTTGTGGCGCTTGGCCTCAAACCCAGATTTCAGCTCGTGGTGTCCCAGTTGATAGGTGACCTCCCCCTTACCGAGGAAGGTCTCGGTGTGGGAGTCCTCATAAATGGGTGCGTCGCCTGATATGAAGAACTCCAAGAAGTCATCATACTTGGGGTCCTCATACTCCTGAGGGGACTTACTCCCCACCCTGAAAAGCTCAGACTCCCAATACCTGCCAACGGTGAGGGTATAGAAGGCAGAACTGGAGAGGGGATGACGCAGGGTGAGGCTCTCCCTGCCGAACTTCCTTTTCCCGTGGGGATAGTGATCGGGGCGGTATTTCCACCTGTGGTTATAGTTTTGATAATCGAGCTCTCCCCGCTGCCAGGAGAACTCCAGCTTCAGGGGGCGTAGGGGATAGATGAGCTTCAACTGTCCGTTTTCGAGCTTTTCATAGCCAAAGGGAAGATGGGAATCCTCGTTCTTGTAGTAGCCACTAAAGAAATACCTGAGTTGAGGCAGACCAGGGAAGGGGCCACCTAAGGAACCCCTCATCTGACCAAGAAATTCTGAGACCCTCTCCGGCTCATACAGGGACCTACCCTTGCTGTCCCGATGGACATCGCTTTGCGCACCTATCCAGTCCTCTTTTCTGTAAGGAGATGGAATAAGTGAGAAAGCGAGGTATTCCACCATCCCCTCGGTCTTTTTACCCCCTTCCTGAGTGACGATGTTCAATATCCCGGAGAGGGCATCACCGTATTGGGCAGAATAGGTTCCGGCAAGCATGGTGAGCTCCCTGATCCCTGTCTTCTCCAGCACCCCACCGAAATCCCCGGTGAGCGCATTTCTCATAGGCATCCCATCCACCACTACCAGCACCTCGTCAGATCTCCCACCCCTGATATGGAGCTCACCTCCAGCGCCTTCGGTCACTCCTCCCTGCAAAGCCACCACCTCATGCACAGTGGCCAGAGGAAGGTTCTCCATCTCCTCTCCAGTGACCACGGCCTTCTTCCAGGTCACATCCCTCTCCACCAGAGGCCTTTTGGCAATGACTACTATCTCCTCCATAGGGAAAAGCGTGGGCTCCAAGGGAAAGTCTATGAAGGTCGTCCTGTCGGCGTTCACCTCGCCCCCTTCCTTTACCATCGCCCGATAGCCTATATGCTGAGCCCTCACCGCATAAGTCCCCGGGGATACATTCAGGATGAAGAAATAGCCTCTTTCGTTGGCCATAGCCCCTAAGTGAGTCCCGGGAATGTAGACATCTACATAAGGGATGGGTTCATGGGTCTCTACATCTGTCACCCTGCCTGCTATCTTCCCTGTAGTCCCGGCAAAGCCCGAGAGGGGAAACAACAGGATAAAAAGAAAGAGAAACCACCTCATACCTAACTCCTTTTGCTACTTCAAAAGCAGCAGTTTCTTGATAATCTCCTCATTTTGTGTTGATACTTCCCTTTCACCGCCGAGCGTGGGGAGATCGCTGAGTTTTTTGGGAAGTTCTCAGCAGTGAAAAATGAGTCAGTATTCCTACATCAACACAATTGAGGAAGACCACCTCTTTTTTAATGAGCCAACATCCAGGGGCCTGGGAGGAGTCTCCATCCCCAGATGTATTCCAGGACGGTCCAGCCTATCAGGAGCAGAGCCAGGGAATAGGCCATATTCTCACTATCTGTCTTCGCTCTGGTCATCCTGTAACCAAAGAGGATGGCCATCAAGATGAAAATGGCACAACTTGGATAGGTTATCCAGGAGGTTCTTCCCATAAATTCAAATTGATTTATCATAACAAAGTGCAAGAACCATACGGCATTGAAGTGTCCCAGTGAAAAAAGAAGCCCCGTAGGCAAATATCTCTTGATTCCAATAAGGGCAATCAGGAAAGTGAACCAGCCCAACAGAGGAAACATCTGCCACTCGGCAACTGCTATACCACCAAGCTTTTCGACTACTTCCCCCAAAACTGCCCAGAGGAATAACCCCGAAAAAATACCGAAGTAGTTGCCTTTTCTTGTATCTGAAGTAGTTATGGAGAAGAAGAGAAAAGCAATTCCCAACCCTAACAATATCAGCCCC
>DAOVCL010000052.1 GCA_030670005.1 Candidatus Zixiibacteriota bacterium
TCCCCAGGGGAATATCGAGAAAGGTCAAGGGACCTTTGGCGCTGGGGTGATAGCGGTCACGGACACTATTTGGGTGGTTTCTGAGAAATAGAGGTTGTCCCTTCAGAGGATTCCAGAATATCCCCCAAAATGGGGTTAGAGGATAATAGCGACATAAATACGGACTTATGTGGTGGGGGGATATTGTGAAAATTCCAAGTTTCAAGCAACAAACTCGATTCGCAGGTAACATCTTGGATTGGCTGGGGTGTTTATTGTAGAGAGGAAACGGACAGACCTAAAAGCCTTTCCCTACAGCACTCCGTCAGGGCGTGAGCCCTATCAAGCACAAATCCTGATAATCTGCGTTAATCTGCGTCTCATAGAGTTCGCCGAAGGGAGTTAAATTCAAAAGCAGAGAAAGGAAGGAGGAAATGCAGGATCCACGATATAAGAAATTGGCAGATATACTGGTAAACTACTCCACCCAGGTGAAGAAGGGGGAGACGGTGATCATCTCCTCTGGCTTTGACGGTCTTCCCCTGGTGAAGGAGATAGCCAAGCTATGCTGGGAGAGGGATGCCTTCCCCAGGATCCATTTTGGGGATGAGAGCTTGACCTATTTAAGATACAAATACTCATCTAAGGAGGCCCTGGCCAAAGAACCCCTGATTGCCCTTTATGAGATGAAACACAGCGATGTCTGGATAGGCCTGATGGGGAGTCGCAATACCAATGCCCTAAACAATGTTGATAGTAAGAAGGTGGTCATCTCTCGCAAAGCGGCCAAAAAGGTCTACAAGGAGAGGGTAAGGAACACGAGATGGAATCTCTGTTGTTATCCCTCCACCGGTTTGGCGCAGAATGCCTTTATGTCCTTAGAGGAGTTTGAGGAGTTCCTCTTTGGGGCCACCCTCTTGGACTGGGAGAAGCTCTCCAAGGAGATGGATCCCCTTGTTACCCTTCTAACCGAGGGGAAGGTGGTCCGGCTGGTAGGGAAGGAGACGGACATCACTCTGGGAATAGAGGGGAGGAAAGGGCTCAAATCGGATGGCACCAAGAATATGCCCGGGGGAGAGGTGTTTACCTCTCCGGTGAGGCCTACCGTGGAAGGCCACATCTATTTTGACTTCCCTGGTAGGCAGGTAAAACAGGTCAAGGATATAAGGCTCTGGTTCGAGAAGGGGAAGGTGGTCAAGGCCACGGCCAGCTCCAACGAGGAGTACCTCCACCAGGTGTTGAAGACGGATAAGCTGAGTAATTCCTTAGGGGAGTTGGGCATAGGGACAAACTATGGCATAACCAAGTTCATTGACAACACCCTCTTCGATGAGAAGATGGGAGGAACAATTCATCTTGCCCTGGGTGCGGGGATGAAGGATTGCGGTGGCGATGATCGATCAGCCATTCACTGGGATCTGATTAAGGATATGAGGGAGGGGGGAGAGATCTACATCGATGGGAAACTGGTGCAGAAAGATGGCAAGATGTTTATCAAGGGATAAAAAAAGTTGGCCTTAGCCTTTGGTTTCTGCTTTTGTCTCTCGGCTATGCTGGCCCTTTTCCTTACCCCCAGGATAAGGGAGTGGGCACTGGCAAAGGGATTGGTGGATCATCCAGGAGGCAGGAAGGCCCATAAATCTCCTACTCCGTTTCTGGGGGGAGTGGTCCTCTACCTTACCTTTTTGGTGGTCTTGGTTACCCCCTTCTTCCTTTGGAAGGGACTCTTCCTTCAGGGGAGGGGATACCTGGTGGGGATAATCATCGGCTCCTCCCTCATCTTCTTACTGGGACTCTATGATGATCTTAAAGGTGCCTCCCCATTTTTGAAGATAGGGGTGCAGATAATTGCTGGTTTGGTGCTGGTCAATTTCGGACTGGCGGTTACCGTCCTGACCAGCCCCTTTCGCCATCCCCTTTACCTTGGATGGTGGGGTATACCTTTCACCATATTGTGGGTTGTCTTTATAACCAATGCACTTAACTTGATTGATGGCTTAGATGGATTGGCCGCTGGGGTTTCAGCTATCGCGGCCTTGGTCCTTTTTGTTGTAGGTCTGATGCGTGAGGGACCCTTGACTGCCTTTCTCTGTGCTGGATTGGCAGGAGGGAGTTTGGGGTTTTTGAGATATAATTTTCCCCCAGCCCGCATCTTTATGGGGGATACGGGGAGCATGCTCTTGGGTTTTCTCTTGGCCTCCATCTCCCTTATCAGACCCTTGAAGACCGTGGCTGCCGTTGCCCTATTCGTTCCCATTGTGGCCTTAGGGGTGCCCATTGTGGAGTCATTTACTACCATAATAAGACGTTTCTGGAGGAGGAGGAGTCCGCTGGCCCCGGATCGAGGCCATATCCACCATATCCTTTTGGATCTTGGATTTACTCCTAAAGTCACCCTAATTACCCTTTACTTTATCTCGGGCCTTTTTGGGCTGGTCTGCATTGGTTTCGTCACTGCCAATCCCAGGCTTATGGTCATCCTCTTTTTCGCCTTAATCTTGGCCAGTCTGGTAGGGGTCTTTGGGCTTCACGGCCTGAATAATGGGAGGAAGAACGATAATGCCTAAGTTCGTTTTAGATTTTGAGAAGCCTACTGTGGAGTTGGAGAAGAGGATTCAGGATATGAAGGAGTTCGGTGCGAGCTCAAATATCGAGCTCTCCTCAGAGATAGAGAGCCTGGAGAAGAAGTTAGGGAAACTGCAGAAGGAGATATACTCCCATCTTACCCGCTGGCAGAGGGTGCAGTTGGCCCGTCACCCGGATCGTCCCTATTCTATGGATTATATTAAGATGATGTCTGAGGACTTCGTTGAACTCCATGGGGACCGCCTTTTTAGGGATGACAAGGCCATTATCGGGGGGTTAGCCAGCTTCGGTGGTCGCCCCTGTATGTTCATCGGCCATCAGAAGGGAAGGGGAACAAAGGAGAACCTTTACAGGAACTTCGGCATGCCCCATCCAGAGGGTTACAGAAAGGCCCTGAGGTTGATGGGTACGGCGGTAAAATTCAAGAGACCTGTTATCATCCTGGTGGACACGCCGGGGGCCTATCCGGGGATAGGGGCCGAGGAGAGAGGACAGGCCGAGGCCATAGCCAGAAACCTGAAGGAGATGTCCCGGTTACCCGTTCCTATAATCATATCTATCGTGGGGGAGGGGGCAAGTGGAGGGGCCCTGGGTATAGGGGTGGGGGATGTGGTGCTGATGCTGGAGAACTCCTGGTATTCGGTTATCTCACCAGAGGGCTGTGCGGCCATCCTCTGGAGGGATAGGGCTCAAGCCCCACAGGCGGCAGAGGCCCTCAAGGTTGCCTCTGGGGACCTTATGAGCCTAAGGGTGATAGACAAGATCGTTCCTGAGCCCTTGGGTGGAGCCCATCGAGATCCTACTCAAGCGGCAAAGATCTTAAAGGCGGAGATCTCCAGGGAGTTGAGTAGATTGATGAGGCTTTCGCCAGAAGTGCTTATCAAGAGGAGATTGGAGAAGTTCCGCTCAATGGGTGTTTTCTCGGAGTAAGAAATGATAGAGGAGACAGATTATCTGGTGATTGGAAGTGGCCCGGCTGGCTATGTTTCAGCCATAAGGGGAGCACAATTGGGGGCTAAGGTGACCTTGGTGGAGAAGGGGGAGATTGGAGGGGTCTGCCTGAACCGTGGTTGTATCCCCACCAAGTCCCTCCTTTCAGTGGCCGAGCTATATCATAAATTGGGAAACCTCTCCTCCTTTGGCCTGAGGGCAGAGGGCATTAACCTCGATTGGAAAGGCATTTTAGAGAGGAAAGATCAGGTGGTGAGGAGATTGGTAGGAGGGGTAAAACATCTCCTGCGGGCGCACAAGGTGAGGATAATAGAGGGTGAGGCAAGGTTTCTGGAGCCTCAGATGATAGAGGTGGAGGGAAAGGGTAGATTTAAGGCCAAGAAGGTGCTTGTGGCTACAGGATCTTGCCCCACCCAGCTTCCCATCAAGGGAATGGAGGGTCCAGGGATTCTGAATAGCGACTCCGCCCTAACTTTGGAGGGGCTTCCTCACAGCCTCCTCATCATTGGGGGAGGTGGAATTGGTGTGGAGTTTGCCTTTATCTATGGATTTTTTGGATGCAAGGTTACCCTGGTTGAGCTTATGGATCACATCCTTCCAGCAGAGGACGAGGAACTCTGTCTCCAACTGGAGAGGACCTTGAGGAGGGAGGGAACAAAGGTTTATACTGGGTCTCAGGTAAAGGAGGTATCGTTTAAAAATGGATCATATTCCGCCTCCTTAGAGACGCCTACAGAGGAGGTCCAAGTTACTATCGAAAAGATACTTTTGGCTCCAGGAAGGAAGCCCTATTTTAAGGGTCTGGGATTGGAGGAGATAGGAGTAAAGGTCGAGAATGGAGTCATAGCCGTAAATGAGCTCTTACAGACAAACATCCCTCATATCTACGCCGCCGGCGATGTCATCGGGGGTTATCTCCTGGCCTATGTGGCCTCTATGGAGGGGGAGATAGCGGCCGAAAACGCCCTGGGGGGAAATTTAAAGGTGAACTATCGTGCAGTTCCCAGGTGTGTCTTCTCCTGGCCGGAGTTGGCCTCGGTAGGACTTACCGCAAAGGGAGCAACCGAACTCGGTTATGAGGTGAGCATAGGCAGATTCCCCTTTGCCGCCAATGGGAGGGCCTTGTCCGAGGGGGAAGTAGAAGGGTGGGTTAAAGTGGTTATGGAGAAGAGGACGAAGGAGATCTTGGGCATACACATCTTGGGACCAAGGGCCACAGACCTGATTGCCGAGGCGGCCTTAGCTCTCCAGATGGGAGCCAAGGGATCGGATCTCGTGAGGACATTTCATCCCCATCCTACCCTCTCCGAGCCCTTAAGGGAGGCATCCCTGGCGGCTTTGGGCCGGCCCTTACACATTTTATGAATGGGGTCAGCCCTTGACATTTGACAAAAACCTCTGGAGGTTCATTTAAACCCTGGAATCTAATTATGAGCAATTCAAAGGTTGCTTAAAAGAGGCCCAGGAGAAATACGGTTGTCTGCTCCATTATTATCTGCTTATGAGCAATCATTATCACCTGGTAGATAGGTAAATTTAAAGAGGAAATAGAGGATATCACCCAGAATTTGTCAAATGTCAAGGGCTGACCCCCTTTAAATGAAAGGCGGAATATTATGAAAAGGGTGGGCGTTTTTTGTATTTCGTTCTATCTTTTCAGTGTTTTAACTTCTTCAACTTCCTTGGCTTCATTTCAAAAGGAGCTTACAAAGGTGTCCTCTAAGACTGAAAAAATGGAGGAAACAATCAGGAAACAGTCGATGGCGCTGCTTTCTCTGATTAAGACTATGTATCCTGCTGGAGTTAGTGAAAGAACGGAGATGGTTAAGCTTGTTAAAACACAGGGTAAAGTATATGCCTCAGATGATACCTCTTCCCGCGTCATTTCTGAGCCTCGACTCAATGATGAGTTTCCCATAATAGAACATAGGGACCAGTGGTATTTTATCAAGCTTGAAGACGGCCGTGAAGGGTGGATTCAAGAAGATGAGATTCAGCTATTTTGGGCTCCCGAAGCTCCCGCCAAACGCGAACTTTCAGTTGAAATCCAAGGTGGTGAAGCCCGAAGATTTGTTAACCTCGCGGAGGAGTTTTACTCAGAGATTCAGTATAACTCTGAGGAAGCACTGGGGCTTATTGATAAAACTCTAAAGACATTTGAGGAATTATCCGAAGATGAAAAGAGTAATTTCCGAGAAGATATCAATCTGCTCAATAAAAGGCGGGAGAGGATAGAAAAATATCGGATATATGCAAAACACTTTTATCAAAGGCATATTGAAGGCATGACCTTTGGGGAGCTAACTGAAGGGAAAAGGGCTATGGATTTCAGTGCCTGGTTATCTCTGCTTGCCGGGAATTCGAGCTATGAAAGAAAAAATCTCGGGGACGAAGGTAAGCGTGAGAAAACCACATTTAGAGATATCAATGCAGGAGGGACCCTGAACATTGGCGATCATTCAAAGATCCTGGCCTCCCTTGCCCACAGAAACGAGGTTCTCCAAACCCCTTATAATACTAACAAGGCTAATTTAGGCTACCAGCTTATGAATTTAGGGGGATTTAACCTCAACGCCCACTTGAATTATTATGCATATAACGACAAGGAGTTTGACCAAAACGATTATGGAATTGTATCTTTGGGAGGCAGGGCACAGTATTCTATCAATCCTGATGCAGTTCTAAATTTCGATTACCGTTTTCGCAATAAATCGTTTAAAAAGGAAAGTGATGACGAATATTTGGCCAATCAGATTGAAGGGGGATTGAGGTTGACCCTGAATCCCCGAAACAGACTACTCTTCAATTTGACAAGCATATTTCAGTCCAGTGATGCGAACTATCTGAATTTTAATCGGTTCCAGCCACGATTAGAACTGGTCCATCGCAGATCACCATTCAGCACTATGCGTATAGCTGCCGAATTTGAGGGAATTGCATATGAGGGCGATGCTGAGCTGAATAACTTTAACCGGGAAAAAATCGAGCTTACCTGGTCTTCAAAATCGGGCAGGAAATCAACTCGCCGGAGAATAGGAATAGTAGCTAAACAATTTCCCAATAATAAAGATTTGAGCTATATCAAATTCCGTGAGGGTTGGAGTCGGAGCACTATTGGGGTTAACTCATCAAATACCTATTTGTCTCTCGTTACCACAATCCATACCCAGAGCAAGGGTAGTCAAAAGGATTATTCCGACCTCCGGTTCGACCGTATGGACAATCTGAAGTATCTCTACTTTAATCTAAGCCTCTTTGGCAGGGTCTGGCATGATATGGCCTCCGATGATATCCCCGATCACCTGCTTGATTTTTATAATAGATTTGGAATCAATATTGGTGGGATTAAAATTGGGCCATCTCTGGGCATGCATACCCTAATCTCGAAGAATGAAAAGTTTTTTAAGAGAGATGGCAATTCTTTTCGTGTGGGAGGCACCATTGAGGGCAACCTTGTATTGCCTCATAGAATCCTACTTAATCTATCCTCATCCTATAACAGAGGATTCGTATATGCAAGCAGCCTAACGGTTGATCCTTCAACTGGTGATATTACCTACGGTGAGCTCAGTGAACGCCATCCGGTGACCTTGCAGATAAATAGTGCGATCAGTATGCCCATCATACGCTCTGTTGATTTCAGGATGAACATGGGCTATTATAAAATTGAGCCAGATACCGACGAAGAGACCAGTATCAACCCGGTGGATAATTACTCTCGCTTCAAAATAGCTGGCGGGCTTAATTACCGATTCAACTGAGGACATCCCAAGATAGAATACGATGCAAGTAATAGTATTAGTCTTCCCTGGTTCTATGGGGATTGTAAGTTTGAGTTATGAAAAGAAATAGGAGGGTAACGATGAATAAAGTAGTTTGCGGACTTCTTGTAATCTTAGTCATCGTAGGGTCAACCACCTGTCTCTGGGCAGATGTAGATTTTGAACGAATTACCGCGAAATTCAAGAAGGAGTTACAGGTCATTGACACCAAAAGCGAGGCAGGGGGAGTCTTCAAAGCTCATGCCAGTGAATGGTTTGGTATATCAAAAGATGTTTTTGGGTTTGTAAATGATCTTTCAGGTGGGACATATGCGAAAGAGATAAAATATCTCGTTGAACTTCCCAACTGGAAATATAACTTCGTAGACCCTTGGTCGCTCAAGGTGATAAGGATGAAAGACTATATGACTGTTACTGGAGCCGTTCAAACCGACTACTTGCATGCAAAGATCAGTAGTGCGGCAGGATATGTTGGTATGGGATTGACTGTCTATTCCTTGGCCAGTGATATTTACAAGGGCTTAGAAGGAGATGATAAGGCTAAAATCAGTGCAATAAAGAGCTCCTATTCTCTGGGGCAGGGTCTACTCTTTGGAGGGTTTAAACCAGTGGGATTAGAAGGTATAGGTTGGAGTAGCTTAAGTGTGGCAATGTTTGGTGTAGCTTTTCTTGATTATTCACTCAATAAATTCATTACAGCGGCCTGGAAAGAATATGAAGAAGCGTGGTATAGAACATACGAATACTATCTTAACAAGACATATGGGGGCACAAGAAAGATGAAGGAGTGGGTAGATCTGGCAGAGCAGGAAGATGGTGGTCGAAAGATTGAAAAGAGGCTCTTTGGATTCTGGAACCGAGTAGATATTCTTGATTATTTACATGAGTCCCAGCAGGAGGCCGGGGCAACACATAGGGTCATTACAAGTGATGCAGTAATTCGAACAGACCAGAAAGCCCACAAAGCATTTGCCGCCCGCTACTGGAAGGAAAACTTTCATCAGGCCTTCAAGGGCCATGTGAAACACCAGGCCGAATTGGCAAAGATAAGGGCTGAATTGAAGGCAAAGGAAGAGCTGGCGAAATTGAAGGCATTGCTTGCAGATCTACACCGTCTTAAAAAGGAGATTGAGTGGGCGAGGGAACAGATGGAGAAGAAGGCTGCGTCGCTCAAGGTAGTCCCAGAGAATACAACGGTTGATATCGGGGAGAAGGTGACATTTGACGCAATTGCAAAATATACTGACGGCAAAGAAGCAAATGTGACCGACTCAGCAAGTTGGACAGGAGGTGAAAAAAACGTTTTCTTCGCAACCAATGAGGGTTTTTACACAGTAACTGCTACCTTTAGAGGCTTTACTGGTAAAGCAAACGTGACTGTAAGGCCTAAGGAAGAGGAGAAAAAATGCCCGGAGAATTCCCACTGGGATTCCGAGCTCAAAAAGTGTGTTTGCGACGAAGGATATGAGAAGAACGAAGAGCTGGGCAAATGCATTAGCATTGATGGAGCGCTCGATGATATGGGGGAGGATGAAGGGGAGGAGGAAGACATCTGTTCGGAGGACGAACTTGTCCAGCTATATGACAGACTTTTAGGTCTTATAGCCCGTGCGGAGAAATTGGCTGCCGGGATTGATGCCTATTACAATAAATTTCTCAAAGAGATAGGGGATCAGAATGCGGACCCCTGCAAGAACAACTTGGCAGCATATTGTCTGGTTGGTGCCGAAAAGAACGTCGCTGAATTGGAGGCACTTGTGGATGAGGCTAAAGGGCTCAGTACTGAATTAATTATGAGATTTGCAATCTGCCCTGAATTGGGGCTTCAACTTGATACTCGATCGCTGATTTCAGATCTGAGTGGCCTTGGCAGGCTGCGCGGCTCTGCTAAGAATAAGATAGCCGATATGCACACTACCTTGGGATCTTACAACTGTGACCCTGACGAAATGCGACAGCAAGGTGAACAATTCGCTGAGAGTGGTGCAGACCCAAATGTCATCCAGGACGGTGGCTTTGGAATTGAAATCGAAGGGGATGGGGTAGATAATGATGGAGATGGCTTACAGGATGAGGAAGTGCTCTCTGGCTACAACATCACGATGGTTCTCTATGACTCTGGTAGTCTCAAAGACGATATTTTCGACCTGTCAGTAAGCGGCTTGGGCAATCTGGGGACGACCCCCGCTGGAGGGCTGAGAACCTACGGGGCAAACTTGTCTCCAGGCACATACACGGCTACTGTTACCGTGATACTCGCTCCCGATGATGTGGGCACATTTACCCTTGTCATTTATGAAAATCGTAACGTTATAGCCTCAAGTTCAGGCGGTCCACCTGAAGGATCGGCCGTTTCCGTTCCCTTTACTGTGACCGGGAAATGATTCGAACTCGTGATTGGGTAACTAATCCGATTTGTGGAGATGATTTCCACTTCTATATGTAGTTAGGCAAATAGCTCAACAGAACCCAGAAGATAGTGCTTTTAAAGTAAGTGGGAAAGGCTTTGAATGGGTGAGGAGAGCTGTTAGTCTCCCTTTCTGATTTCCCCTTTCATAGGAACGAAAAGGACGGGAATTATCTCTTTCTCTATGAGTCTCCCGTTTTCCTTCAAAATCAACTTCAACATCTGGTAGTAGTCTCCCACCGGGATGACCATTCTCCCCCCTTCGGAGAGTTGGTCAATCAGGGGCTGGGGAATGGATTCTGGGGCACAGGTGACGATTATCCCATCAAAAGGGGCATGCTCTGGCCAGCCGAAATACCCATCGCCAACTTTTACAAACACATTGGTATAGCCAACCTTGCTTAAGGTCTTCCTTGCCCTCATTGCTAGGTCTTCTATGATCTCAATAGTGAAGATGCTGTCGACAAGCTCTGCTAATACAGCCGCTTGATAGCCAGATCCAGTCCCTATCTCCAACACTTTTTCATTTCCCTTGAGCGAAAGGCATTCGGTCATTAGGGCCACTATGTAGGGTTGTGATATGGTCTGACCCTCGCCGATGGGTAGTGGTCGGTCTGCATAAGCTAAGTGGCGAATATCCTCCGGCACAAAGAGATGTCTGGGAACCTTTCCCATCGCTTCCAGCACCCTCTTATCCTTGACCCCCCTGGCCTTAAGCTGATTTTCTACCATCCTACTCCTTGCCCTCTCATAGTCTGAGGCATCTTCCTTATTGCAGTGGGCAAGGATCAAGAATGGGAAAAGCATTAGAAGGAAAATGGCGATTTCTCTGAGATGAAATTTGGC
>DAOVCL010000034.1 GCA_030670005.1 Candidatus Zixiibacteriota bacterium
ACCGAGGGAGCCCTCATCTCCATCAGCTTCTTCAACCTGTTGTTTCTGTTGATCACCCGGCGATAGAGATCATTTAGATCGCTGGTGGCAAACCTCCCCCCCTCCAAGGGGACAAGCGGCCTCAGGTCAGGGGGAATGACGGGCAGAACATCAAGCATCATCCACTCAGGCCGATTATCCGACTGCCTGAAGGCTTCTACAACCCTCAGCCTCTTAAGAAGGGTCTTCTTCTGCTGCTCAGAGGTCTCCACCTTCACCTTGGCCCTCAACTCCGCAGAAAGCTCCTCCACATCGATCCTGCTCAACAGGTCCCTCACGGCCTCCCCTCCCATCTTGGCCACAAACTCCTTTCCCCCTTCCACCAGTTCCGTATACTCGGTCTCTGAGATAAGCTCCCCTGGCTTCAGGCCACTATCCCCCGGTTCAACAACCACATAGGACTCGTAGTAAAGCACTCTCTCCAGCTCCCTAATTGACATATCCAAGAGATAACCCATATAGCTGGGTACGGACTTAAAGTACCAGATATGGGAGACGGGCACGGCCAGCTCTATGTGCCCCATCCTCTCCCTTCTCACCTTGGAGAAGGTGACCTCCACCCCACACCTATCACAGATTACCCCCTTGTATCTGGCCCTCTTATACTTGCCACAATGACACTCATAGTCCTTCACCGGACCGAATATCCTCTCACAGAAGAGGCCATCCCTCTCCGGTTTGAAGGTGCGATAGTTTATCGTCTCCGGACTGGTCACCTCCCCATAGGACCAACTTCTTATCGTCTCAGGGGAGGCCAGGCCTATTCTGATAGCAGAGAAATCCGTTGGCTTCTTGGGTTCTGGCTGGGCAAATTCCACTATTGGTCGCCTCCTAATCCTCTTCCTCTAACTTTACATCCAAGCAGAGGCTCTGGAGCTCCTTTACCAGTACATTGAAGGACTCCGGTATCCCTGGCTCGGATGCATTCTCTCCCTTGACAATGGACTCGTAGATCCTGGAACGGCCGGTCACATCGTCTGACTTGACGGTGAGCATCTCCTGCAGGCTATAAGCGGCCCCATAAGCTTCCAAGGCCCAAACCTCCATCTCCCCAAACCTCTGACCACCAAACTGTGCCTTCCCCCCTAAGGGTTGCTGGGTAACCAGGGAGTAAGGACCTATGGAGCGAGCATGGATCTTATCATCCACCAGGTGCCAAAGCTTCATCATATACAGATAACCCACTGTGACCTTAGAGGAGAAGGGCTCACCAGTGAGACCATCGTAGAGGGTGGTCTTCCCATCTAAGGGAAGGCCCGCCTCCTGCAGGGCCTCCTTCACCTCCTCTATGTTAGCCCCGGCAAAGACGGGGTTCTCTATCCAACAGCCCAATTTCCTTGCCGCCCACCCCAGGTGGGTCTCCATAATCTGTCCCACATTCATCCGTGAGGGAACCCCTAGAGGGTTGAGCAACACATCCACTGGGGTCCCATCCGCAAGATAAGGCATATCCTCCACGGGGACGATCTTGGCTACCACCCCCTTGTTCCCATGCCGCCCGGCCGTCTTATCCCCCACGGAAAGCCTCCTCTTGGTAGCCACCCAAACCTTCACCAGCTTTAGCACCCCTGGGGAGAGCTCATCTCCTCTGGTAATCTTCTCCAGCTCCCTCTCCAGTCTGTTCCTGTTGAATTCTATGAAGCGGGCAGCAGTGCGCAATATATCCTCTGCCTTCCTGTTTCTCTCCCGGTTGCTGGTTAAGGGGACACCAAAGGGAATGAGATCGAAACCGACCTTTTCCAAGTCCTTATTCTTGTATCTTGTCCCCTTCTTGATCACTACCTGACTATCTTTCCCCGGAAAATCATAGGCTGCCACCCCACCAGAGAGAACGGTAATCAACCTCTCATCCCTTCTCTTTTTTATATCAGATATAATGCAATCAAACCTTGACCGCGTCTCCTCGCTCTCCTCCTTCTCTCTACTCCTGGCCTCTGGGGTATGCTCCTTGCGGGAGAAGACCTTGGTTGCTATGACTATCCCCTTCATCCCAGGAGGGGCTTTGAGGGATGCATCCCTGACATCGCCTGCCTTCTCCCCAAATATAGCCCGCAGTAGCCTCTCCTCCGGGGAGAGCTCTGTCTCACTTTTGGGGGTTACCTTTCCCACAAGTATGTCCCCTGCCTCCACCTCTGATCCTATAACTATTATCCCCTGGTCGTCGAGATTCCTCAGGGCATCTTCACCCACATTCGGTATCTCCCTGGTAAGTTCCTCTGGTCCCCTCTTGGTATCCCTCACCTGTAACTCAAACTCCTGGATATGTACCGAGGTGAAGGTATCCTTCTCCAATAGCCTCTCGCTCACCACCACCGCATCCTCATAATTGTATCCCCCCCAAGGGAGAAAGGCCACTAAAACATTAGATCCCAGGGCCAGCTCCCCCCTCTCAGTGGCCATCCCATCGGCGATAACATCCCCCTTCTCCACCCACTCCCCCTCCTTCACCAATGGCCTCTGATTTATGCAGGTATCCTGGTTTGACCTATTGAATTTTCTTAGCTTATATTCTGTTATCCCAAAAAGGTTTGCCTCTCCCTGCAGATCACCCTCAGGCCTGATTACTATCCTATCAGCGCAGAGGGACTCCACCCAACCGCTCTCCCTGGCCACAACTGCCATTCCGGTGTCTCGCGCAACTTTTCCCTCCACCCCTGTCCCCACCAAGGGGGCCTGCGGGAAGAGCAGGGGAACAGCCTGCCTCTGCATATTGGAGCCCATCAGGGCGCGGTTGGCATCGTCGTGCTCTAAGAAGGGAATAAGGGCGGCTGAAACGCTCACCAATTGGGCAGGGGAGATATCCATATAGTCTATCTCCTCAGGGGCTACCAAGGAAAACTCCCCTCTCTTCCTGGCCTTGATTCTAAGGGAGAGAAACTGTCTCTGAGGTGATAATTTGGCATTGGCCTGAGCTATGGTATACCTGTCCTCCTCCTCGGCGGAAAGGTACTCTATTTTATCGGTCACCCTCACCTTCTCCACCTTCCAGTAAGGGGTAACCAAGAAACCATACTGGTTCACCTGAGCATAGGTAGTCAAGGAGGTGATCAGGCCGATATTTGGCCCCTCTGGGGTCTCAATTGGGCAGATGCGGCCATAATGGGTGCGGTGGACATCCCTCACCTCAAAACCCGCCCTCTCCCGGGACAGTCCACCAGGTCCCAATGCACTCAACCGACGCTTGTTGGTCAGCTCGGCCAGGGGGTTGGTCTGATCTAAGAACTGGGAGAGCTGGGAAGTGCCGAAGAATGCCTCCACAACTGAGGAGACCGTCTTGGCATTCACCAAATCTCGGGGGGTAATCGACTCCGCCTCCCGCAGGCTCATCCTCTCCCTGATAGCCCTTGCCATTCTGGTCACTCCAATACTGAATGTGTTGGCCAACTGTTCACCCACCCCTTTCAGCCTCCTGTTTCCCAAATGGTCTATATCGTCAAAGTGACCTTTATCCCACCTGGACTCCATCAGCGCCCGGATCATACCCACCACATCGTCTGGATGTAATCCTATATGATCTGTGGGTAGGTCTAATCCCAGCCTTTTGTTCATTCTGTATCTGCCCACTATGCCCAGATTGAACCTCTGGGGGCTGAAGCAGAGCCTATCCAGAAAGGATCTTGCCGTCTCTATATTCGGTGCTTCCCCTCCCCGCATAAAGCTATAAATGTAATAGAAGGCCTCATCGGTGTTAGTGGTTTGATCCTTCTTTATTGTATTCCTGATCGGATCTGCCTCCTTCCTCTCCCTGAGCGACAGGATCTCTACCCCATCTATCTTCGATTCCTTAAGGTTCTCCCAATCCTCCTCCCTAATCTTCTGGCCGGCCTCCAAGAGGACTTCACCTGTATCCGGGTTGACCACATCCTGAGCGGAGACCCTTCCCAAAAGCGAATCCCTCTTGGCCAATTTTATCTTCTTGGCTGGATAGAAGAGCTTGAATATCTCCTCATCCGTGGAATATCCAATGGCCCGGAGAAATGTGGTTGCCGGTATCTTCCTTCTGTGGTTAATATAGATATAGAGGGTATCGTTTATGTCCAGGAGAAATTCCATCCAGGAGCCCTGATAGGGGATGATGCGGGCGGAGAACATCCTCTTGCCATTTGGGTGAACGATGGACTCGAAGAATGGGCCAGGTGAGCGGTGAAGCTGGCTGACCACAACCCTCTCTGCCCCATTGACGATGAATGTCCCCCTCTCGGTCATCAGGGGAAGCTCACCTAAGTAGACCTCCTGTTCGATCACCTCCCTTACTGGTCTCTCCTTTACATTTGGGTCCTTTACCAGAAGCCTAAGCACCGCTTTGAGGGGAGCCCCATAGGTCACATTTCTCTCCTTACACTCATCCATCGTATACTTTGGCTCTCCGATATTATACCTGACGAACTCTAAGCTGTAGATATGGTGGATGTCCTGTATGGGAAAGACATTCCGAAAGACCCCCTCCAATCCCTTTTCCTCCCTCTTTTCCGGGGGGACATCGGCCTGAAGGAAGGAGTCGAAGGATTCAAGCTGGAGCTGCAAAAAATGGGGCATGGGGGCTGCCCCAGGCAGCTTATTGTAGCTACGGCGGATAATCCTCTCTTTCCTGGGCACTTACCCAAACCTCCTTTTACTTAAGCTCGACTGAGGCCCCTACCTCCTCAAGCTTTGCCTTTAGATCCTGTGCTTCCTCCTTGGAAACCCCCTCCTTAACTGGCTTGGGGGCGTTGTCCACCAGTTCCTTAGCCTCTTTGAGACCAAGTCCAGTGACAGCCCTAACCACTTTAATCACCTGAATCTTCTTATCACCAATAGAGGAGAGCACCACATCAAACTCAGTCTTCTCCACCGGGGCCTCCTCCACGGCCTCACCTTTGACCGGGCCCGCAGCCTGCGCCACCGGGGGGGCAGCGGTAACCCCAAACTTCTCCTGAAGCCTATCCACCAAGTCGGATAGCTCCAGCACGGTCATCTTCTCAATGCTCTCTAAGACTGCCCCGATCGGGTCCTTCTTCTTGGACGGTTTCTTTGCCGGGGCCTTTTTGGCAACAGCTTCAGCCATTTTTACCCTCCTTTAGAGACTGAATAGCCACTAATGTCCAAACAAAATTACGGATTATCCCCTGCAGGGTTCCAGTTAATCCGGCAATAGGAGAACCGATTGCAGACAGGAGCCTACCCAGAAGGACATCCCTGGACGGCAGAGCCTTTACCCTATCTGCTAAGGAGGGACCACCGATCTCCCCCTCAAAGAGAATACCTTTTATCTTCGGTTTCTCCTTCTCTCGGGCAAAATCCGCCAATGCCCTGGCCGGCTCGATAGGGTCTGCAGCACTGGTTACAAAGGCAGTTGGCCCTTGCAGATAGGCCAGCAGACCCTCCAGTCCAGCCTGGCGGGCAGCAAGCCTGGCCAGGGTATTCTTCACCACTCGGAAATTGACCGACCTCTCCTTCAGGCTCCTGCGTAGCTGGTTCATATCATCCACCCTAAGACCTGTAAAATCTGCCAGAACTACGGACCTGCTTCCGGAGAGCGTTTCGGCCAAATCCTCCACTATAGCTTCTTTTTCCTTTTTGGCCATTAGGCCTCCCTGAGAACTGCCCTGATATCCCCCACATCAACTTTCACCCCTACCCCCATTGTAGAGGAGACGGTTGCTACTTTCAAATACTGGCCTTTGGCTGCCGGGGGCCGTGCCCCCATCACCGAGGCCAGCAGGGCCTTGGCATTCTCCATCAACTCCTCTGGGGGGAAGGAGGCTTTACCAATAGGGGCATGGAGATTCCCGGCTTTGTCAACCCTGTATTCTATCTTCCCCCCCTTGGCATCCTTCACTGCCCTGGCCACATCAAGGGTAACAGTTCCCGATTTGGGGTTGGGCATCAGGCCCCTTGGGCCCAATATCCTCCCCAATTTACCAACAGCTCCCATCATATCCGGAGTAGCAATAATCACATCGACATCCGTCCATCCTCCGGCCAACTTCTCTATATACTCCTCTGCACCAACCCAATCTGCCCCCGCTGCCTCCGCCTCTTTCTCCTTCTCCCCCCTGGTCAAAACCAGAACCCTCACCTTCCTACCTGTTCCATGGGGGAGAACCACAGTTCCCCTCACCATCTGATCGGCCTTCCGCGGATCAACGCCTAACCTGAGGGCAACTTCCACCGTCTCATCAAAACCGGCATTGGCGTTATCCTTTATTAGCTTCAAGGCCTCCTCCAAAGGGATCTTTTGGCCCCTCTCCACCTTCTCCAGTAGAGCCTTGTATCTCTTACCCCTCTTCATCCAAGACCTCCAAACCCATACTCCTTGCCGTTCCCTCCACCTGCCTCATTGCAGCCTCCAGTTCGGTGGCGTTCAGATCTGGAAGCTTCAGCTCTGCTATCTCTTTAACCTGCTTGCGGGTAACCTTCCCTACTTTGTTGCGATTGGGCTCAGGGGAACCCTTCTCTATCCCTGCCGCCTTCGCCAGAAGAACCGCCGCGGGAGGGGTCTTTGTGATGAAGGTAAAGGTCCTATCCGCATAGATGGTCAGGACCACAGGGATTATCAAACCCTCTTTCTTCGCTGTCTGAGCGTTAAATGCCTTACAGAACTCCATAATGTTTACCCCATACTGGCCCAAGGCCGGCCCCACCGGAGGGGCAGGATTGGCCTTACCAGCCGGGATCTGTAGCTTAACCGTTCCCAATACCTTCTTCTTGATCAATATCTCACCCTTCTAACAAAGCTTCGCCTTCCCGTCTACGGGACTGGCAAACCGAGGTGGTATGGACTATATAAATTGGGCGAAGCTTCGAATTGTAAAATTCACCCCGTTAAATATTTGCTTATTTTAAAAGGTAGAATCCTTTTTCTAATAATTCTGTTTCCTCATCTCTAATTTTTGGTTGAACTTACTATTTAACGGGGTAAAAAATTCAAAGTGTAAAAGTCAAATTGCTTCCACGCCTGTTAAGGCAATATCCTATCTTTCATTTTGCATTTTTTCCCGATCTATCGGGACAATCTGCAATTTTCAATGGCTGGCTTCAAAAACTTGACATAAGTTTTAAGAAGTTAGCCGATGAAGCCAGCTAAATCCTTTGAACCTGAAGGAAGTCAAGCTCCACAGGAGTAGAGCGGCCAAATATGCTTACCATCACCTTTACCCTTCCCCTCTCCGCATTCACCTCACTGACCATCCCGGAGAAGTCGGTAAAGGGGCCATCTGTGACCTTAACCGCATCGCCCACCTTAAAGGGGATCTCCAACTTCTCCCCCTGCTGATGGCTAACCTGCTCAAAGATCCTTTCCACCTCCACCTGAGGCAAGGGCTGGGGTTTACCCTTGGCTCCAACGAAGTTGGTAATTCCTGGAGTGCTAATCACCAGATAGCCGGTCTCCTTGTCTAAGACCATCTCTACCAGAACATAACTGGGGAGGAACTTCCTCGTGGTCACCATCCTCTTGCCCTTCTTCATCTCCACCACCTGTTCAGTGGGAACCAGAACCTTTCCTATCCTCTCCTGTAGTCCCCTCGCCTCAATCGCCTTCTCCAAGCTCTTCTTTACCCTCTGTTCATGCCCAGAAAGGGTATGGACCACATACCACCTCTTCTTCATCTGCCTAAGAGAAGATTGGCCAGGTGGGAGAGTCCAAGGTCTACCCCCCCAATGAAGATAGCTAAAAGGAGGGAGACGATAACTACCGCAATAGTAGAGGTGACGATTTCCTCCCTGGTAGACCAGGTGATCTTCCGCATCTCCAATCTGACTTCTTTCAGAAATTGCTTGATCTTTTCTATCATAACAACTGGCAGGCCTGGAGGGATTCGAACCCCCAACATCCGGTTTTGGAGACCGGCGCTCTAACCGTTAGAGCTACAGGCCTGCAATGATATTCTACCTTGTCTCCCGATGAACGGTATGTTTCTTACAGAACTTACAATATTTCTTAAAGTTTAGTCTGTCTGGGTGTTTCCTCTTGTTCTTCGTGGTGGTATAGTTTCTCCGCTTACACTCCGTACAGGCCAAAGTAACGATCTCCCTCATTTACCTACTCTCCCTTTAAGCCCCTACCCAAAGGTTACCTGATAAGCAACATCTTCTTGGCAATCTCAATATCTCCCGCTTGGATTTTATAGAAATAGACTCCACTTGCCACCTCTTCCCCACTGTCGTCTCTTCCTTCCCAACGGATATTATATCGGCCAGCTCTCTGTCTCTCATCCACTAAAGTTTTAACCTTCTGCCCCAAGATATTGTAAACAACCAGCCTCACCTGGGCATCCTTGGGGAGTTCATAGAGGATCTCGGTCTCTGGATTAAAGGGATTAGGGAAATTCTGAGCCACAAAAAACTCCTTTGGCAATTTTTCGTCTTCATTGGGCTCTACAAACACTTCGACTGAGTAAGATGCCTCCATAACCCCAAAAACGTTATAGACCTCGATGTTTATTATGCTGTCCTGGATTCCCTCAGGACGAGCATCATAACTAAAAGAGAAACCTGTTACTTTATCTGATGGTGAACCAGCAAAATGCCTGGGCACAACCTTTATCCCATTTACAGTTGGTGGATCCTGATAATAATTATTGTCGTAAGTTACATTGTGTTTTTCATCATAGTCCACATACTTATCATAAGTCCATCCTGGCCCAGAGCCATAAACCCTTACTCTATTCAAATCGAGTTCATTTCCGGGTGTTGTCACCCAAAAAGCGGCCCTTGGCCAGTGAGAACTGACACCCCATATGGTCATACTATAAAAGTCTGTATAGGGTAAAATATGCATGGGATTCCTTGTGTAAAGACGATCGTACGGAGAACCGATGTAATCTTTAACATCTAAATGAAACCTTGGAATGTTTTGTATATCGGCAAAATGGGTCTCGCCAGCTATGAGATAGTCTCCTTTATTGAGACCAAGTACTGGATCTATATGATGATAACGCATGTAATGGGTAGAATCAATAATGTCCTGAACTATAACAGTATGGGTAGATATGGACTCGACCACAGCAGTAAAAACTGGATAAACATCTTCCCCAACATAACCTGCTCTAATATCCAAACCACCATGAAAATTCCAAACTGAGTCACCTACACCCGGGTTATTCGGATTATCTATCCATCTTGGCCCAAAGACACTGGTTAACCCATGAGCGGGCTCATCACACTTGGACAGAGGCCAACAGTAATATCCTCCAGCCTCATTATAATAGAGCCAGATCTCCAAATAGTCAACGTATCCAGTATCCTCCGCTGCTTGATCTTCAGCATAAAGCGTCCAGGTTTGGTTTACATCCTGGCCATTAAAACCCCAAGTGTAATAATATAAGTAGATATCCCAATCATCCTCAGGATCATGATCATAACCATCATCGGACCCATCCCATATATCTCCATAACCATCCCATAATTCCAAATAATTCCCAGACCACTGGTCATAGAACTTCACATACACATCTGGCAACCAATCGTGAACAATCTGGATTTTGAGATCCACATTCGTGACCACAGCATTGTAGGGGGCATCCCAAACCGTTATCTCTGAGACCGCACCCCAGGGATCATTATCCGGAATGGGGACATCTGTATCCTCCAACTTATGCTTAATTTCCCCCTTTCCTTTGGCCAAAGGTATCCCTTCGGCTTTAAAAACTAACGCTTTTCTGGCTATTTCAAAATTGATACCCATCTCAGTAAGCTCTTCCAATTTGCTCTGTTCAACAGGGACAATTCTGGTGCCAATAGCTCTATAGTCAATTCCCATTGCCTCCAGCCTCTCAACCTCCTCTATCGAGTTGGCTCTTACCTTGATGAAAACCATATTCCTTTGAGAGAAAATAGTTCGGCTTTTCCTGGGTTTAGGAGCGGCTGAAAGATCATTCGAGACAAGCGAATAGATTGACAAGAGAACGATGTTAATGACAAATATAACAACTATTTGTTTAACAAAACCTCTCATAATGAACCTCCAACGATCTTATCTACTTCTATGAAAACTATCGGCCTTTATCAGTCAATTTGAACTTTTTGAATCCTGCTTTTGTCCTCATCCGTCATAATTAGATATTTATCCCCCATAGGAGCCATAATACTCTCAACGGGCTCTCCTATTTGATTACCTGTCTTCTCATCAAGAACAAGAACTAACTCCTTTGCATCCTCCCCTCGCACCCACTTAACAACGGGGAGAAAACACTTGCCTCTAAAGAAAAAGATATGATCAATGTGCCAGCACCGAAAATTCTCAAACTTTACCCTCCAAAGTCGATGACCAGTCAAAGGATCTAAAAGGTCAAATTTCCAATTAGAACCAACAAGCAAATATTTTGAGCCATAAGGAAAAGTATGACTCCCTATGGGATTAGTGTACCATAGGATATCACCTTTGTTATTTAACATTACCAGTTTTCTTTCCTTCATCCTATGGTATTTCTCTGGTTCGAAATTATCTACCCCAATTGCTATAAGTTTACCATCCTTGCTTGCCCTGACTCTCGGTGTATAATAGCTTATTCCCCAATTTCCTTCACCAGTAAGTTTCTTACTAATATCAACTTCCCACTTAACTTGCAAACTCTCAGCATTAAAAAGAATTAACTTACAATAAGGGTTCCTCACCCTACCCTTAACATAGGCTATTTCACCGTCACTTAAGAAAATAGCAGACCAATCAATGTATGGCTCCCGATCATTCCATATTTCTTTTCCCGTCTTATTATCAAAAACCCTGAGTCTCCCCGCCATTTCCTCTTCACTTTCGCAAGTGATGATAGCATAATTGCCCTCTGAGGAAACTGACAAACCAGGCTCAATCGCCCCGGTCTCCCATCTAAAATTACCTTCCGCATCATAACTATACACACGCCGTCCTTCTCCAGGGCCCACCACTGTGTTCACAATCAAAGCCTTACCATTCTTAGACAAGGATATACTCTCAACATACCCTTCCTTATCCCATTCACCAGGTAGATGCCAAGCAAAAATCTTTTCCCACAGAACATCACCTTTAGAACTTAAGTATGAAATAATGCTAAGTTGGCCTTTGTCAATTATATCGTTCCCCTTCCACCATAATACAACTACATTCCCCCCCCCAACCTGAACATCCCTTATCTTACCATCAAATTCCCTTTCCCAAATCAGTTCTGAGTTGGGGAATAGGCCCTTTGCCAGCGATCCTGCAAAGCCATCATTCCCCCAGAATGGCACCGATGTAGCCAATATAAAACCCGCAATTAAGATAGACACTATTGGTTTTGTCAATTGCGCCTTCATTTTTCAAAATCTCCTTTTGGTTAAAGCTCGCAAAATTAAACCGCCACTTTTTGGATTTTCTTTCGGTCTTTGTCTATGAGAATAAAAGAGCTTAGCGCAGCTTAATCCTTCCCTATGGAATTATTCTGTGAACTTCAGGATTTTTCTACATCTAACTCTAACCTATTACTGGCCTCGACCCTTTGGACTACTCTTTTGCCCTTGTCTAATAGAATGAAAGGCCTTGCCTTATTATTGTAACCCCTCATAGGAATGATGCGGACTATGTCATAAGACTTCTTGCATATCTCACCTGTCTCTAAACTAAAGATAACCGCCACTTCTTCAAATTTTAAGCCAACTCTTTCCCTTTTGCGCATCGTGGTAACGAAGTTTCCGTTAATGGCAAATGGGCAACATTGATGCCAATAACTACCCCAGTCTTGTCCTAAAACTTTTCGCCATCTTCTTTTTCCAGTAAGAAGATCAAAGATATCTATCGTAGCTGGAGGCCCACTTCCGGCAAGGAGACTCTTAGAGTCGTCGATAAAGCAAAAACAGCTTAATCCTCCTACCTTTTCTATCCGCCTTTCGGGCCCCATTGCTGCCTCTATCGTCACGAAGTCTTTGCTGCTCCACAATATATCTCCCTCATTGCTCAATACTACCAATCTCCTTCCCTCTCTTTTCTCTTCATCAGGAAGATTAGAATAGTCCACAGCAATGGCCATAAACTTCCCATTTTCACTCACCTCAAGTTGCGGTATTTCTGGTGGATTAAAAAACAATCTAAAGTGAAGTGGATCTCCCAATCTCTCACCAATATCAATTACCCACTTCGTTTCTAACTTCTTTACATCAAAAAGAAGCAATTTGACATAAGGCCTTTCCAGGTTGTATCCCTTGAAATAGACGACTTTGCTGTTATTTAAAAATGTGGCTACCCAATTAAATTCCGTGTGTATAATTTTAGACCCTTTCTCAATGGATTCCTTCTCTTTGTCCCACCATAACTCCTGGCCAGTTCTATTATCAAAAACCCTGAAATATCCATTCCACCTCTCGACACCGCTTTTGTGAATTGTTATGGCATAGTCACCTTTGGGCGATAAGGTGAGTCCTGGTGCAAAAAGAGGAGTCTCCCACTTGAGATTGCCCTCTTTGTCATAACTCTTCGCAATCACCCACTCACATCCAGCACGAGAATTTATGATTGCTTCTCCCCCTTCCGCTGAGATTGACACATTATCCACTCCACCATAATACTCCCCACGTTTATCTGGTTTCAGGTCAAATCTCTTCTCCCACAAAACATTTCCATTAGGCCCCAAACAGTAGACAACACTACAAAGGTCTTTTCCTCCCTCAAAAATATCTGTCAGAACAACTATGTTTTCACTGCCAACCTGAACGTCTCGTATCTTACCATCAAATTCCCTTTCCCAAATCAGCTTTGATTTGGGGAATAAGTCCCTTGCCAGTGATTCTGCTATAGCATTGCCTACCCATATCATCAACAATGCCAATAGCCCCACAGAGAGAATCTGAAACCACAACCCCCTTTTTCTCAAGCCACGCTTCCTCATTTCTAAAACCCCTAATTCTTAAAGATAAACTCCTTCTCTAAGGAAAATAAATCCCTACCGGCCTCCCCTAAACCTCCCCCCTTGGAAGAGTAAGGATATCCCTCATTTTATCACCTCAGCCACCACCCCTGCCCCCACTGTCCTCCCACCTTCCCTGATGGCAAACCGCAGCTCCTTCTCCATCGCTATCGGCGTGATTAACTCTCCCTCTATCGTTACATTGTCCCCGGGCATTACCATCTCCACCCCCTCCGGTAACTTCACTACCCCGGTCACATCTGTAGTGCGAAAGTAAAACTGGGGCCTATACCCACTGAAAAACGGCGTGTGCCTCCCTCCCTCCTCCTTAGTCAATACATATACCTCCCCCTTAAAC
>DAOVCL010000049.1 GCA_030670005.1 Candidatus Zixiibacteriota bacterium
TAGACAACAAGTTCTCCGATGATAAAAAGATGGCCCAGCTCATTAAGGAATATAGGGAAGAGCAAAGTAGAGAGGCCAAGAGTGAGCTGGGTCGGAGGAAGAAGGTTCCCCCCCAACCCAGAAGAAAAACCCTACCAAGCACAGGGGAGGGGTGATCAAGGGGCAATAGCTTTGGGTGCAAGTGGGCCTCCACCAGCGGAGGCCCTTTTCTTTTGGAACCTCGGGGAAAAGCTTACCACGGATAACCACGGACTGGCACGGAAAAACAGGGAGCAGTAATCAGTTTACAGGGATCAGGAATAGCCAGCATAAACCTCATTTTTAATTCTTAATTCTCAATTCATAATTGCTGTTTTGTAATTCCGTGGGATTCCGTGGTGAATTGTTGCGGAAAACTGTTGACATTTCCTGGTTTGGCTATTAGCTTTTAAGGTGGTGATGCGCACCGGGGTTGCCAATCTCCCCCTCCATTATGGGAGGACTCCTCGCTGGCTTTTCAGCAGGATGGAAGTTCTCTCTCGCCAGATTGCCATTTATGTGATAGGCGAGTTTGGCCCCACTGTTTTTCTGAGGAAGCTCTCTGATCCCTTCTGGTTTCAGGCCTTGGGGGCTGTGCTGGGCTTTGACTGGCATTCCAGTGGCCTGACTACCACCGTCTGTGGGGCACTGAAGGCAGGACTTAAGGGGATAGAGGAGGAGCTGGGGCTCTTTGTGGCCGGGGGGAAGGGGGTAGTCTCTCGCCAGACTCCATCTGAGATTATCAGATGGGGGGAGAAGCTCTCTTTTGATCCAGGTAAACTGGTCTATGCCAGCAGGATGGCTGCCAAGGTGGATAGCGCTGGGCTTCAGGATGGTTTCCAGATCTATCATCACTCCTTCTTCTTTAATAGCAGCGGTGAGTGGGCGGTGGTGCAACAGGGGATGAACCCCACTGTCAGGATGGCCCGCAGGTATCACTGGCTGAGTGAGGGGGTGAGGGACTTTTGCTGCGAGCCCCATCAGGCCATCTGTTCTGAAAGAAGGGGTTGGGCCCTGAATATGGTCTCCCGCCAGAGCGGTGAGGCCAGGAAGGTGGTGGCCTCCCTGGCCGGGGAGAGACCGGAAAAGCTTTTGCAGGAGTTAAAATTTTTGCAAAAACTTGATCTCCCCACCCGCCATCAGATCCTATTAAAGGATATAAACCCCCAGAGGTTAAAGGGTATCTTCCTGAGCACCTATGAGCAGAAGCCTCAGGGGTTTGAAGAGCTTTTGGGGAGGAAAGGGGTGGGGGCCAAGACCATCAGGGCTTTGTCTCTTATCTCGGAACTCATCTATGGAGTTGGTCCAAGCTTCTCCGATCCGGCCCGTTTTAGCTTTGCCCATGGGGGGAAAGATGGCCATCCCTATCCGGTGGACTGGCGGGTTTATGATGAGAGCATCTCCATCCTCCAGAGAGCCCTGCAGAGAGCCAAAGTTGGCCCAACCCCAAGGAGGGAGGCCTTGAGGAGGTTAATCGGTTTTTGGGAGGGGGTAGGTGGAGAAGTTTAAGGAGATAGCTATTGATCTGGCGAAGGCCTCAGGTGAGATGCTTATGGGAGGTCTGGGGACGGTGAAGGATATAGGCCATAAAGGGGAGATCGATCTGGTAACAGAGGCAGACAGGAGATCAGAAAAGCTTATAGTGGGCAGGTTAAGAAGTGCCTTTCCCGACCATTCCATCATAGCAGAGGAGAGCGGGGGGGAAGGGGGCGCGGAATACCTCTGGCTGGTAGATCCCCTTGATGGCACAACGAACTATGCTCATGGCTTCCCCTGGTTTTCCGTCTCCATTGCCCTGCTTAAAGAGGGAGAGCCGATCCTGGGGGTAATATACCATCCCGTCCTGAATGAGCTCTTCTGGGTGGAGAAGGGGAAAGGCTCTTGGCTAAACGGGATAAAAATCTTTGTCTCCCGGACCCCTGAACTCTCTTCCAGTTTTTTAGCCACTGGATTTCCATATGATATAAGGGAGAGCAAGGCAAACAACCTGGATCACTTCTCCCACTTTGCCCTTAAGGCCTTAGCCATCAGGAGGGCTGGCTCTGCGGCACTTGATCTGGCCTATCTGGCCTGTGGCAGGTTTGATGGTTTCTGGGAGCTGAAGCTTCACCCCTGGGATATGGCTGCGGGCTTCCTTCTGGTTACAGAGGCCGGGGGGATGGTAACCGACTTTAAGGGAGATAAATTCAACCCTTTCGGAAAAGAGATTCTGGCCTCAAATGGGAGGATACACGGCCAGATGTTGGATGTGCTAAACAGGTGACAGTTGACGGGGGTCAGGGATCAGGAAAACAAACCGACTCCAGTGATGGTGAAGATTGAAAAGTCAAGAATCAGTTAAAGAAGGTATGGATAAGACAACCATAATTGGACGAATACTCTACAGTTTCCAGGGATCAGGAGAATCCATCACAACTGGCAACCGACAACTGACGAATGCCTGACTGCTGTTCCCTGTGAACTGTTCTTAAACAGGGAGGATTCAAATGGAGGATATTAAGTGGCTGGGCCATGCCAGCTTTAAGATCAGTGGGGAGAAGGTTATCTACATTGACCCGTGGAGATTGGAGGGAAAGAACGAAGAGGCAGACATCATCCTCATTACCCATGATCATTATGACCACTGTTCACTATCGGACATCGAAAAGCTGAAGGGGAAGCAGACAACGGTAGTCGCCCCTCCTGATGCCGCTCAGAAGATAACCGGAGATGTGAGGGTAGTAAGGCCAGGAGATGAGCTTACGGTTAAGGGGATAAGGATAGAGGCATATCCTGCCTACAATTTAGGGAAGGACTTTCATCCCAAGGTTAATGGCTGGGTGGGGTATGTCATCAATATCAATGGGAAGAGGATCTACCATGCGGGAGATACAGACCTCATCCCCGAGATGGATGGGATAAAGGCCGATGTGGCCCTTCTGCCGGTGGGGGGAACCTACACGATGAACGCCAAGGAGGCGGCCCAGGCGGCCAACAGGATAAATCCTAAACTGGCCATCCCTATGCACTTTGGCTCTATTGTGGGGTCCTCTAAGGATGCAGAGGAGTTCAGATCCCTCTGTCAGGTTCCGGTGGAGATCTTAGAAAGGAGCTGATATGGAGGAGAAGATAGGAGTTGTTGAGGACTATTTTGCCCGGGTGGAGGTAGCTGGGATTAAGATCACCGAGGGGAGGTTGAGAGTAGGGGATACAATTTACATTAAAGGCCACACCACAGATCTCACCTTCAAGGTCGACTCTATGGAGATCGAGCATGAAAAGGTGGAGGAGGCTGGGGTAGACGATGAGGTGGGGATAAAAGTGGCTGAGAGGGTCAGACCAGGAGACGGGGTATATCTGGTCATTTCGGAGTCCTGAGAGATTCCGAAATATCGGGGGATGTTTAAGGCCCCGATCCCGACGAGTGGGGAGGATTCAAGGGTGACAGCGGAGCGCCAGAGGGTCGGTGAGACCCTGTGGAGAGATTAGCGAGCGAAGGGAGCTAAGTTCTCAGGGAGTAGATGAGGATAGATTCCTACAGTTTTGGCCGGATAGTTGTGGAGGGGACGGCCTATACCTCAGATCTGATCATCTATCCGGGGAGGGTAGAGGCCAACTGGTGGAGAAAGGAGGGGCATCTCCTGCAGCCGGAGGATCTTCAGGGGGTGATAGAGTATAAACCTCAAACCATAGTGGTGGGAACTGGGGCTTATGGGATGATGAGAGTTGCTCCCCAAACAAGGGATTGCATCGAGACCTTGGGGAGTAAGCTTGTCTGTGAGCCTACCGAGGAGGCCTGCAGGATTTACAACGAGATCTCCAGCTCAGATAGGGTAATGGCCTGTCTTCACCTCACCTGTTAAGCTATGGAGGGGAGAGATTATCTAGGGGAATGGTGGGATGTTTCCGGGCAAAGGCCAGAAGGTCTTCTAAGTTCCCGCGGGCCAGGGTGGAGATCTGCCTGGAGGAACATCCTCCTCTTTCTTCTCACCCTTCTCTCCACCTATTATGTAGGCTCTGCCTTTTTGGGAGGGGGTTTATCTTATTGTCTTCCCCTGATGACCATCCTTTTGGCCCATGAGCTGGGCCATTGGCTGATGTCCCGCCGACATAGGGTGAGAGCCTCCCTCCCCTATTTCATTCCCTTTCCCCTTCCTCCCTTTGGCACCTTGGGGGCGGTGATCAGGATGAGATCCCCAATGACTACCAGGAAGGCCCTTTTGGATATAGGCGCAGCCGGCCCCTTCGCCGGCCTGGTATTTGCCCTACCGGCGGCCGTTGTCGGCCTCATGCATTCGCCGGTAGTAGAGAGGACAACTACGGGGGGGATCCCCTTGGGAAGTTCCCTCCTCTTCCACCTCCTCATCAGTTTGGTAAAAGGGCCTATTCCTGAGGGCCAGGAAGTGGTGCTCCATCCCTTAGCCTATGCCGGTTGGGTAGGCCTATTTGTCACCGCCCTTAATCTTCTCCCCATAGGTCAACTGGATGGAGGCCACATCCTCTACTCCTTGATTGGTCAGAAGAGCCTTAAGGCCTTCAAGCTGGCCCTGGGTGCCTTTGGCCTGGTCTGTGTCGTCTTTTATCCCGGTTGGCTTTTATTGATCTTGCTCCTCCTCCTCTTTGGCCTTCGCCATCCACCACCCCTGGATCCGGTTACCCCTCTGGGTAAGGGGAGGAGAACAGTTGGTCTTCTGGCCTTTGTAATCTTTTTCCTCTGCTTTACCCCTGTTCCTTTTCAGATATTGGGGTGAAAAGGTTGTCTTTCCGTAATAGTTTACCACGGACCAGCACAGAAAAACAGGGAGCAGTAATCAGTTTACAGGGATCAGGAATAGCCAGCATAACCCTCATTTTTAATTCTTAATTCTCAATTCATAATTGCTGTTTTGTAATTCCGTTGTGTGCTGTTATGCCTTTTCAACTACACGAGGGGAGGGGAAATCAGAAAGGAGTGATGGGAAATGGCCAAGCCTGTTGAGGTCAATGATAGCAACTTTGATCAGGAGGTCCTTGAGTCTTCACTTCCCGTTTTAGTGGACTTCTGGGCTGAATGGTGTGCCCCCTGTAGGATGATCTCCCCTGTTGTGGAGGAGATAGGCGATGAGTATGAGGGAAGGCTTAAGGTGGCCAGCCTCAATGTAGAGGATAGCCCCATTACGGCTTCCCAATACGGGGTGATGAGCATCCCCAGCCTCCTTGTCTTCCAGGAGGGGGAGGAGGTGGAGAGAATAGTTGGTGCCCTCCCCAAGGAACGTCTTATCTCTAAGCTTGAGGTGATATTGGGGAAGGAGCAACGATAGGGAATCTTTTCCTTGACTGTAGGGGTCTCTTTTTATATATTATGGGAAATTAATCCCCCCACAGGAGATGTCATTATGCACTTAGTCTCAGTTAGCGGTTTGGCCATAGATATGGGCTCAAATTCGCCTGTTGTGCTTCTCAAGGAGACGGAGGGAAAGAGGGTCCTGCCCATCTGGATAGGGCCCTATGAGGCTATGGCCATTGCCATGGAGTTAGCTGGGATCACCTCCAAGCGTCCCCTTACCCACGATCTGATGAAGATGGTCATCTCTGGCCTGGGTGGCAAGATAACCAAGGTGGAGATAACGGAGCTTAAGGATCAAACCTTCTACGCTCGCATCTGGATCCAGCAGGATGATTCCATATTGAATATCGATGCCCGCCCCAGTGACTCCATTGCCCTGGCTTTAAGGGTTAAGGCCCCCATCTATGTTGCCTCGGATGTCTTTAACCTTCACTTAGGCACGGAGGAGACGGAGGAGGAGAGGGCACGAAACCTAAGGGAGAGGTTGAAGAGGATAAACCCTGAGGAGTTTGGGAACTTCTCCTTTTCCTAAGGGGTAACCTTGGAACCCCAGTTTGAGGGGGCCCTGTCGCACCCTTCGCCCAGGTGGATAACGCCTCCTTTTTTCTTCGGATGGTGGGAACATTGGTATATAAATCTTCTCCAGGTAATTCCTTGTGCGACGCCATCTTCCATAGATATTATAATAGAGAGATTCACAGATATAATTGTCTCTGTCTTTCACTATGAGGACTTGGCCCGGAAACACAAAGGTCTTTAAGAGGCTATTTGTCCTTGGCCTCTTGAGCTTTTCTGTAGTCTCCTCCTGGGGAGGGGAGTCTGTGCAGGAGAGGTTTGGCCAGGCCGTGGGGCTTTTCCAGGAGGAAAGGTATCAGGAGGCCCTGGATAGCTTCCTCCTTTTCTCTGTAGATTACCCCCAATCTAGGTTCTCCTCAGCAGTTGACCTGATGGTAGCCAAATGCTACTATCATCTAGGTAACCTCCAGCAGGCCATTTCCGCTCTCCAGAGATTTCTCAAGGAGTATCCCTCCAGTTCTTACCGGGGCAATGCCCATTTTCTCTTAGGGAACTGTAGCTACCTCTTGGGTGATGAAAGGGAAGCAACCTTGGAATACCTACTGAGTCTGGAGACGACGGAAGATCAGAGGTTGAAAAGGCTTGCCCGAAATTCCCTTTTGCCACTTCTCGGTGAGAGGCTCTCCCTTGAGGATCTCAATTGGTTGAGGGAAGAGGCTAAAGTGGGGAGGGGGATGGTAATCTTTTTCATCGGGAAGAGGAGGTTTCAGGCAGGGAATCTCTATGGAGCCTCTCAGATCCTGGAGGAGTATATAAAGGACTTTCCCCAGGGGCCTTATATTAGGGAGGCTCGCCGCTTATGGGAAGAGGCTAAGGAGAAGTTAAAGAGGGTTGTCTATCTAGGGGTCCTTACCCCACTTAGTGGGGAGTATAAACATTGGGGAGAGAGCCTTCTTAGAGGGGTGAAGTTGGCCCGAGAGGAGACTGATCAGGGTGGAGATTGGATGCTTCAATTAAAGGTAGAGGATACGGAAGGTGATCCAGTTACGGCAGTAAAGGGAGCCCAAGATTTAGCCCAGGGAGGGTGTGTGGCCATTCTGGGTCCACTTCTCTCCAGCACTGCAGTGGGGGCGGCCTCTGTCTCCCAGCTTTTAGGGGTTCCCCTCCTTACCCCTACTGCCTCCCAGAGGGGTTTAGCCTCCTTAGGGGAGTGGATATTTCAGGGGAGTGTGGGAGCAGAGCAGCAGGGGAGGGCCCTGGCTGGCTACGCAACCAGGGATCTGGGTCTGAGCAAGTTTGCCGTTCTTGCCCCATTAACCCCCTGGGGGAAGGGGATAAGTGGAAGCTTTATCCAGGGGATAGAGGAGAATGGGGGGAAGGTTTTGGCTCAAAGCTGGTATGAGGAGGGTAGCACCGACTTCAGAGATCAGTTTAGGGCCATAAGGAAGCCTCTCTTGGCGGTGATCGACTCGATGCAGATAGCCGATGATACAACTAACCTTAACTTCTATACGCCTCAGGGGAGGCTAAAACCGCCAGAGGAATGGATACTTAACTTGGACGGCCTCTTTGTCTCTGCGGATCCTCAGGAGGCGGCTATGATCGCCCCTCAAGTGGCCTTCTTTGGCCTGCACACCCATATCCTGGGGGATGGGGGGTGGGATTCTGAGGAGGTGCGGAGGATTGAGGGAAATTATGCTGAAGGGGCCGTATTGGTCACCGACTTCTATCCCCAGGGGATGAGGTGGGAGGGTTTCCGCTCTCGTTTTGCGGAGAGGTTTGGGATAAAGCCAGACAGGGTAGCGACCCTATCCTATGATATGGCCTCTCTGGTCTTGAATGCTCTGAAGGATGGGATCAGGGATAAGGAGAAATTGAGGAGAAGGCTCTTAGCGGTGAGTGGCTATCAAGGGGTGGGAGGGAGGATAACCCTCAGAGCCAATGGGGAGAATAGTGAGGTGGTTATTCTAAGGATAGAGGATGGTAAGGTGGTGAGGTTGAAGTGAAGGGGAATATCGACGACGATATAGCCCTGAAGATAGTAATGGGAAAGAGGGAAAAGGAGGTGAGTTATCGGGAACTCTGCCTCTCCAACAACCTCTCTCAGGAGGCATTGGTCAGCCTTCTGGTTAAAAAGAAATTGATTGAGCCCAAGGAGCTTTTGGAAGAGATAAAGAGGGTGAAGGAGGAAAGGTATAGACCCCATTTAGATGAGTAATGGCTCTTCTGTCGGATCTCTTAGCTGGATGGTACATCCCCTGCGTCGGGATTGGCGGGTGTCTGCCGGGGTGATAGCTTTGCTCTTTTTGGTCTGGTGGGGAGTCTGGCTGTGGACGAAGAGCTGGCCTCTTACCTTCCTCTCTGTAGTCGTTATGCTGGTTTCCCTCTCCTCCTTCCTCTTCCCCGTAACTTTTACCTTGGACCAAGAGTCTATAACGATGAAATCGGCATTTTCCACCAAGAGGAGGAAATGGGAGGAATTCAAGAGTTTTTGGGTGGACAACCATGGTGTCCTGTTAAGCCCTTTTGAGAGGAGGTCAAGGCTGGAGTCCTTTCGAGGATTATACATAAGATTTTCCGATAACAAGGATGAGGTGGTGGAATTTATCCAACGGAGGTGGCAGGAGAATGGGCTGGCTTAGAAAGGCCTTCACCATAGAGGAGAAGGGGTCTACGCTGACCTCCAAGCAGGAGATAATCTTGGATAAGTTAGCCCGGAAGGTGGCCAGGTGGCAGATGGGCGTTCCGGCCATAATGTTTTTGGAGACGATAAAGCCCCTGAGCTTTATTGGCAGTCAGGTTCTGGTCTTCCTGGATCCACTGGTTAAATCCATCTTTAACCTCTCCGAATATAACGAATATATCAAGTTAATGGAGGACAGGAAAAATGTGGAGCTTCTCATTGGCAAGATAGAGAATATAAGTTCCCAATCCACGGAGAAAGGGGGGTAGATGAAGAAGAGACCGGAGGATATAAATGTCATTCTGGCCACGGACTGTGGTAGCACGACGACCAAGGCCATACTTATAGAGAAGAAGGGGAAGGAGTATAGGCTAATTGTCAGAGGTGAGGCCCCTACGACTGTGGAGGCCCCTTTTGAGGATGTGACAATGGGGGTTCTGAATGCCGTAGCTGAGGTGGAGGAGCTATCAGGGAGGAAGTTGCTTACCTCCGAGGGGAAGATAATCTCTCCGGCTAAAGCTAAGGAGGGAGCCGATATCTACATCTCCACTTCCAGCGCAGGAGGGGGGTTGCAGATGATGGTGGCAGGAGTGGTGAGGAGTATGACCGCGGAGAGCGCTGAGAGGGCTGCCCTGGGCGCAGGGGCCATCGTTATGGATGTGATAGCTACCAATGACAAGAGGCTCCCCCATCAGCAGATAGAGAGAATAAGGCAGCTCAGGCCGGATATGATCCTCCTCTCCGGAGGGATAGATGGAGGGACAACCACCCATGTTGCCCAGTTGGCCGAGCTCATCTCTGCTGCGGATCCAAGGCCAAGGCTGGGGATAGGCTATAAGCTTCCGGTGATCTATGCCGGTAATGTGGATGCCAGAGAGGTAGTGGAGGCTCCCTTGGGTGATAAGACAAGCCTGGTGATTGTGGACAATATCAGGCCTGTTTTGGAGAGGGAGAACCTGAAACCGGCCAGGGATAAAATCCATGACCTCTTTATGGAACATGTTATGGCCCAGGCCCCAGGATACAAAACCCTTATGTCCTGGACAGATGCTCCCATTATGCCTACTCCAGGGGCTGTGGGAGAGATTATCAAGACTATTGCCGAGAAGGAGGGAATAGAGGCTGTAGGGGTGGATATTGGTGGAGCGACCACTGATGTCTTCTCCGTCTTCCAGGGGGTCTTCAACCGCACCGTGAGCGCCAACTTGGGGATGAGTTACTCCATCTCCAATGTCTTTGCTGAGACAGGAGTGGAGAACATTATGCGCTGGGTCCCCTTCTCCTTAGACGAGAGGGAACTGCGCAACTGGGTACGCAACAAGATGATCCGCCCCACGACCATCCCCCAGCTAATGGAGGAGCTCATCGTGGAACAGTCTATAGCCAAGGAGGCCCTGAGGCTGGCCTTTAAACAGCACAAGTCGTTTGCCACTGTCTTGAAAGGGGTGCAGAAGCAGCGAACCATAGCCGATGCCTTTGAGCAAAGCGGTAGTGGAGCCACCCTGGTTAATATGATGAGCCTGGATATTCTGGTGGGAAGTGGGGGGGTTCTCTCCCATGCTCCCCGCCGCAACCAGGCTGGTATGATGTTGGTGGATGCCTTCCTGCCCCAGGGTATAACCAGGTTGGCCGTAGACAGCATATTTATGATGCCCCAGTTGGGGGTCCTCTCTACCATTCATCCCCAGGCCGCCACCGAGGTCTTTGAGAAGGACTGCCTTATCCATCTGGGCACCTGTATAGCACCGGTAGGGGAGGGAAAGAAGGGTAGAGAGTGCCTGAGATATCAGATCGAGCTCCCTAGAGGGAAGAAAGCCGAAGGGGCCCTGGAATTTGGAGATTTGAAACTAATCCCCTTGGGAGTCGGCCAGGAGGCTAAGGTGATCCTGGAACCAGCCCGGGGGTTTGATATAGGAGGAGGAAAGGGGAGCAGGGTGGAAACCAAGGTTTCCGGGGGTGTGGTGGGGATAATAATTGACTGCCGGGGCCGTCCCTTTGTCCTTCCGACAGATACGGGGGAGAGGGTGGCCAAGCTCAAGGAGTGGATGAAGGAGCTGGATGTATATCCTTTAGAGGCATTGAGGAGGATTTAGCCTGAATAATTCGTATGCCACAAAGGCACCAAGCCTCAATGGGTTGATAAAATTTAGATTAAAACAAAAGTCACAGGTTAATATTCAGTGCACTTCGATTTACAAACCGAACTGTTTTATATTCTTGGTGACTTAGTGCCTTCGTGGCTAAAATTTATAAATAATTCGGTTTAGCTATGAGACTTTTTTTTCTCTTCCTTCTTCTCCCCCTCTTGGGGGAGAGTTATCCCCCGCCCTTAGGGGGCAGCACAGATCCTGTCCCTGGGACTTGCCCGGAGAGGAGGGGGTTTATAAATTTTTCCACTTCTTCCTGGGAAGGGATGGAATTTCAGGTCAACGAGGAGGACTATCCCGGTGGTTTCCCCCAGTGGTATCCTGATATAGCTTCCCTTTCCGATGATGGATTTGTAGCTGTCTGGATGGACGAGAGGAATGGGGATTATGATATCTATGCCCAGAGGTTTGGAGGAGATGGAAAACCCCAGGGGGAGACCATTAGGGTCAACGACGACTCAGGGAG
>DAOVCL010000186.1 GCA_030670005.1 Candidatus Zixiibacteriota bacterium
GATCCCAGTGGTTGAAGTCCCCGGCGATATAGATCAGGTCTCCAGATGGGGTCTGGGGTGGGACGGTGACCTTAAATGTCACCTCCACCCCCAATAGTGGCCTAAACCAGAGGAGAACGAAGAGAGCAGCCAACCATGTTATCTTAGAAAAAGCCATCTTTTCACCTCCGTGTATTTAACCTCTTGGGCGGGAAGAGGGGGGCATCATTTGAGCAGGATAAGCTTCTTTGTTTTGGTCAGCTTCAACCCTTGACCTTCCACCTTTAACCTATAGAGATAGACCCCGCTGGAAACTTCTTTACCCCAATTATCCCTCCAATCCCACAAAGCTTTATAGTTGCCAGCAAGCTTTTCCTCATCCACCAGAATCCTCATCTCTTGGCTGCGCCAGGCAGAGTAGAAAGAGAGAGAATAACATCCTCTTTAGCATAGTCTCTTCACCTCCTCCATTAATGCCTCAACTATTCTTGACTCCTCAACCTTTCTTATAGCCTTCCCCTTCCGGAAGATGAGCCCGGATCCTTTGCCACCGGCCATTCCCACATCTGCCTCCTTGGCCTCACCTGGGCCGTTGACCACACAGCCCATCACCGCCACCTTGAGCGGTTTCTTTATCCCCTCAAGTCTCCTCTCCACCTCCTTAGTGATCTCCACCACATCGATCTCACAGCGGCCACAGGTGGGACAGGAGATGATTTCCGGCCCTTCCTTGATTATGTCCAAGGATCTGAGGATAGCCTTTCCTACCCTCACCTCATCTATAGGATCACCGGTAAGGGAGACCCTGAGGGTATCCCCGATTCCCTCGGCCAGAAGTGTGCCTATGCCTATTGCTGACTTAATCGCCCCGAAGTGGGGAAGTCCGGCCTCGGTGATGCCCAGATGTAAGGGATAGTCAAGGATTGAGGAGATCTCCCTGTTGGCCTCTATGGTGAGAGGTAGATCGCTTGACTTAAGGGAGATGACAATCTCCTCAAACCCCCAATCCTGTAGTAGCTCCACCCACCTTGAGGCCGCCTCCACCAGTCCCTTGGAGGTGACTCCACCATACTTTTGATAGAGGTCAGAAGGCAGGGAGCCGGAGTTTACCCCGATGCGGATGGGAATTCCCTGGGCTTTGGCTGCCGCTATTATCTCCTTGAGTTTCCCTTTATTTTGGATGTTCCCTGGGTTTATCCTCAGCTTGTCCGCACCATTTTTTATGCTCAAAAGGGCTAACCGGTAATCGAAGTGGATATCAGCTACTAAGGGGATCTTTATTTGAGGCTTGATCCTGGCAATGGCTTCGGCGGCTTCCCTATCCGGAACTGCTACCCTCACTAACTGGCATCCAGCCTGCTCCAGCCTTCTTATCTGGCCCAGGGTAGCCTCCACATTCTGGGTGTGGGTCTTGGTCATAGATTGGACCACAATAGGATAGCTGCCACCGATATGGATTCCGCCAACGGGAATAGCTTTTGTCCTTTTTCTTTTCATCTTGGATTATGGGTTAAGAAACCACGAGATTTCACGAGATCATCACAAGATTTGCGAAATAGCTCCCACCAGCCGTCAGGTGCCCCTACCTGATGGCAAGAGAGGAGAGTGACAAAATCGGGGTTCTGCCTGATCGCCCTGCTCGTTGGGGATGTTATCATCCCCAACTGTCTGGGACCAGACACATCGGTCATTGCAAAATGTAACGATCTAAATGCGGGCTACTATAAACGGATGGACGCGGGGTTAAATTTGGAAGGCATCTTCGATGTGTTCGATCTTGATTGATCCCTCTTCTTCTGTTACCGAGAGGACATCAAACCGGCAGGGGACGTCCTCTAACCCCTTTGATTGGAGGTAAGCCAAAGCTACCTTGGCTATCTGTTTCTGCTTACGGTCATCCACCCTTTCTATGGGGGGACCAAAATCCCGGCTCCTGCCGCACTTTACCTCCACAAAAGCTATCTCCTCCCTTTTACGAGCAATTATATCAATCTCCCCCCTTAAGGCCCTGTAGTTAGTCTCCAATATCTGATAGCCATTTCTCTGCAGGTAGCGAGAGGCCAGGGCCTCTCCTCGTTTTCCCAGAGAGGAGGTTGAGCCCTCCCCCAGGGACCTATACCTTCCCTTAGGGGCTAAAGAGCGAAAAAGATCGGCGATGAATCTCACAGGGACCCTGTCTCTTTAAGGCCTCCCGATGGAAGCGGGTTCCATAACCCCTGTTTTGGGAGAATCCGTAACCGGGGTAGAGAACCTCGAAGGCTTCCATTGTCCTATCCCTGGTCACCTTAGCCAGAATGGAGGCAGAGGCAATAGAGAAGCACTTAGCATCCCCCCCAATTACCGTCCGCTGCTCGACCTTCATCCCAGGGATTGGTCTGTTGCCATCCACCAAGAGGAGGTCAGGAGAAAGGGGAAGGGTCTCTACTGCCCTTCTCATTGCCTGGAGGGAGGCCTGACCTATATTTATCTGATCAATGGTCTCTACATCGGCCTCTCCCAACCCAAAGGCCAGTGCTCTCTCAACTATTTCTTGATAGAGCTCCTCCCTTTTGTGGGAGGTCAGTTTCTTGGAATCGTCAACCCCAGGTAGGAATACCCCTACGGGGAAGATAACCGCCGCGGCGACAACCGGCCCGGCCAAGGGCCCTCTTCCGGCCTCATCGATCCCGGCGATATACTTAAAGCCCAGATCTTTAAACTCTTCCTCAAGTGAGAGGGAAACTACCAAAGCGTCACCTATGTTATCTTTTCCTTTACCTTTGCCGCCTTACCCTTCCTCTTTCTCAGATAGTACAGCTTTGCCCTTCTTACCCTTCCTCTCCTTACCACTTCTATCTTGGTTAGATTAGGGGAGTGAAGGAGGAAGATTCTCTCTACTCCAACCCCACCGCTTATCTTGCGCACAGTGAAGGTCTCCGATGTCCCTCCTCCCTTTCTCTTGATTACCGTTCCCTGGAATACCTGAAGCCTTTCCTTGTCGCTCTCCTTAACCCTTATCTGAACCCTTACTGTATCCCCAGGTTTAAAATCGGGAATCTCCTTTTTAATGTATTCGGCGGTGAAATCCTTTATCAGATCCATCATTTGCCTCCTGGTTGCGGATGATAGCCAATTTGAGTAAGATAGGTCAGATCCTCCTCCGTCAAATCTGCCTTGGCGAGAAGATCTGGCCTCTTCTGCCAGGTCATCTCCAAAGCCTTCCTTCTCCTCCACCTGCGGACCTCTTGGTGATTTCCAGAGAGGAGACCTGAGGGAACTTTTAGCCCTTGAAAATCCTGGGGCCTGGTATAATGAGGGTAGTCCAACAAACCCTGATAGAATGAGTCCTCTTTAGCTGAATCCATATCGCTCAGGACCCCGGGAAGAAGCCTGATCATCGCATCAACAAGAACCATCGCTGGGAGCTCCCCTCCGGTAAGCACATAATCCCCAATGGAGATCTCTCGGTCAACGAGCTTTTCCCTCACCCTCTGGTCTACCCCCCGGTATCTGCCGCAGAGAAGGATTAACCAGGGTGCTTGAGAGAGTTCCTTAGCCATTTCCTGATTAAATCTCTCCCCCTGGGGGGAGAGGAGAATT
>DAOVCL010000099.1 GCA_030670005.1 Candidatus Zixiibacteriota bacterium
TCACCGCAAAGCTCGCGAAGAAGACGCAAAGGTAGACAGAAAAAACCTTTGCGCTCTCTGCGCCTTCTTTGTGGTCTCTGCGGTTAAAAGAGATCCCAGAAAAGCTCAAAGTATGACCGGTTGCAGTATAACAGCCCACAGGGGTCAGGAAAAGGAACTCGGACAGAGATAAATGTCTGTCCCTACGAAACTGATCCCCAATCCCTGTCAACTGTCAGACAGCTCCCTTAGGACGAGCCCCCATCTCAGGCCCCGGCTGCTCACTAAGATATCGGTTTGGGAGAGGGTTTTCATCAGGTGAAGGCAGATAGCCGTCCCGGCCAGGATTATCTCCGCCCTCTTCGGGGCCAGTCCGATCATCCTCTTCCTCTGGGAGAGGGTAGAGGCCCTCAACCTGTCAAAGATTGAGCTCACCGATGAGACACTCAACCTGTAACCGTGAATGGGCCCAGGGTCGTAAACCCTCATCCTCATATCCATTGCCGCCAGTGTAGTGATGGTTCCCCCCACTCCTACCAGTACCTCCTTTGAGGGAAAATCCGAGCTTATGCCCTGGAACCTACTCAAGATCTCCCCATTCAATCCCTCCAGATCCCTACGGTTGATGGGATCTGAATGGATAAACCCCTCGGTGAGCCTCACTCCACCCAAGGGAAGACTCCTCCATCTTTTGATCTTTCCATCCTCTCCGTGAACGATCTCGGTGCTCCCTCCACCGATATCGGCCATCAGAGCCTGGGAGCCATACCCCTGTAATCCATAGAGAGCCCCTCGGAAGCTAAGCTTTGCCTCCTCCTCAGGGCTGAGGATGGAAAGCTGCAGATCCTGCCTCTCCCGCAGAAGCCTAAGGAACTCCCCCCGGTTCTCGGCCTCCCTCAGGGCACTGGTCCCGGCCAGGCAGATCACTTCTGCCCCCAAGCTACGGGAAATCCCCTTAAATTGAGAGAGGACCCTTAAGGCCCTCTCCATAGCTCCTGCGGTAAGCTTCTTCACCTTGCTCAGCCCCTCACCAATCCTGGTCTCCCTCTCCTCCTCCAGAAGGGGAATGACCCTCTGACCCTCTGCCTCAACAACCAGAAGCAGGGCCGAATTCGTCCCCAGGTCAATCCCGGCCAGCCTCATTAGCCCACTACCGAGGGTTCGATGACCAGCTCTCCCCTCTCAAACCTCTCCAGGCTCAACCTCTCCACCGAGATGGGGGGCTCCCTGCCCATCAGGAGCCGGGCCAGGATGAGGCTAACCATCGGGGCGATCATAAATCCATGCCCACTGAAACCAACGGCCATATAGAACCCCTCCAGCTTCTCTGCCTGGCCCAGGATGGGTTGGGCATCAGGGGTCTTATTGTAGAGGCCAGCCCACTGCCTCACCACCCTAATATCCCTTAGAATGGGGAGGATCTTGAGTGCTTCCCTGGCCATTTTCTGGAGAAACTGCCAGGAGGAGCTCAGATCGTGGCTGTGGGGCTCATCCGGGTCCCCCATCCCCATCAGTATGCTCCCCGGCGGGACCTGTTGGCAGTAGAGCCCGCTGGTAAAGGAGATGACCATAGGGTCGAAGAGGTGATCTAAGGGCTCAGTAACCATTATCTGATGTCGCTCCGAGTAGGTAGGAATCTCCAATCCAGCCATCTTCCCTATCTGGGCCGAATACCCACCGGCAGCATTTACCACCCTGGCCGTCTCGATCCTCCCCTGGGAGGTGAGCACCCCTCTCACCCTCCCCCCTTTCATCTCAATCCCCTTTGCCTCGGTAAATTTGTAGAAGCTAACCCCCAACCTCTGGGCCGCCCGCAGATAGGCCAAATTGGTTTTGAAGGGGTTAGCATGGCCGTCGGTGGGGCAGTAGGCCGCCCCAGGAAGGCCATCCGTCCTGAGGATGGGGACTATCTCCTTAGCCTCCTGCGGGGTAACGATCTTGGAGGGGATGCCCAGGCTGTTTTGCAGGCTCACATTCCTCCTGTATTGCTCAAGCTGGGTCTGAGATGTGGCCAGCACAAGGTAACCACCCTGGGCAAATTCTATATCGTAGTCCAGCTCAGCGGAGAGATCCTTGAACAGATCCACACTCCCCTTGGCCAGCCTACAGTTCATCTCCGTTCCCCACTGCTGTCTTATCCCTGCCCCACACCTCCCCGTTGCCCCCCAACTGGGATACTCCCTCTCCAAGATGACCACATCCTCACAGCCCTCCTTGGCCAGGTAATAGGCAATGGAGGAACCTATGATCCCCCCTCCGATAATGACCACCTCTGCCCCTTTAACCATCGTCGACTCCTGCGATGGTTCCCAGCTTTAGGGGCATCAGGGGAGGGCGAACAGTGCAGGGTAGGATCTCGTCTGCCTTTTTACCGGTGGCCCGGGCCAGTTCGGCAGCCACCAAAGGTAAACAGGTTCGTCCCTGACAGGGCCCCATCCCACAGCGGGTTGCCCTCTTGATCTCCTCCATGCTAGTGCAGCCCTGGTTTATCGCCTCCCTTATATCCTTGAGGGTAAGGTCTTCACACCTACAGATGACGGTATCCTCATCCATTCTCCCTCCTGCGGAAAAATCTCACCTCCATAGCCAACCCCTGGGGGACCAAAAGCGAGATCAAGGTGGTCTTCTGCTTTGTTGGCTGCGCCTTTAAAACCTCTGCCTCTCCCACGGCCTCCCCTTCCCTGTTCAAGGCCTCCACCACCTCCCCCTTCTCGGGGAGGGGGAGGAACTCATAGGGGAGCACTACCCTGGCCCTCTCCTCTGAATAGGTCCCATCGACGATGAATATGGCCAGCCCGGGACAGCCTATCACGCAGAGCCCGCATCCATTGCACCTCTCAAAATCTATCTGAGGCAGATCTGTGGGGTTTTTGAACCTCTTTATGGCCCCCCTTTTACACCAGTCGTAACAGGGATCGCAGGGGATTGCTTGAAAACACTCAATTATGGCCACTGGCCCCTTGGCCAGCCTCTCCTCAGAGGGGATAAATCTGGCCAAATCCTCCGCGGTGGGAACGCCATCCCTCTCTAACATACCTCCTCCTAAATTTTTCATAATATCCCGCTCAGACGCTTCATGTGCCCAATGACAAAGCTATCAGTTGCTCTCATCCGATTCTCTCCCCGCCGAGCCGTCAGGTGCCCTCACCTGACGGCTTAGAGAAGAGGGTGGCAGAATCGGGGTTCTGCCACCTCGCTTTTAGTCTAAACTTTATCAACCTATTATGCCTCGGTGCCTTTGTGGCATATGAACAATTCAGGCTATAGCTCCTCCCAGAGGAAGAGCTGTTCGTTAACTGCTTTCTCCCTCTTTTGTGGGGAAGGTGAGAACTTCCCCTTTATGGTGATGAAATTGCGCGCCCTCTTCACTACCACCCTCATCTTCCTTAATCCCTCTAATCCACCTATCCCCTCCTTTCTCCTCACCTTTACAATCCCCTGGGCAGAGATCCTGCCGATGCCCGGCACCCGGAGGAGCTCCTCAAAGGGAGCAGTCTCCACCTCCAGCGGAAACCTCTCCGGATGGGCCAGGGCCCAGCCGAGCTTGGGATCCATATCCTGGGGAAGGTTCCCCTCCTTGTCATAGGGAAGTTCGGAGGGGGAGAAGCCATACCTCCGCAGGAGGAAATCCGCCTGGTAGAGCCTCGTCTCCCTCCATTTGGAGCAAGGGGGCAGATCCTCAAACGGGGTATCCCTGAGCGGAGTAAAGCCGCTATAATAGACCCTCCAAAGCCCCAGCCTCTTGTAAAGCCTATGGGAGAGCTCCATTAGCTCCCTATCGGCCTCCCCGGAGGGACCAACCACCAGTTGGGTGGTAACTCCGGCCTTGAGCGGAGACTCTTTGTTTAAAGTCGCTATCCTCTCCAACCCCCTCATCAGTTGGGAGGTGTAATCTTTGGAAGGGCTCAGCCGGGAGAGGTGGGCTGGACTTGGAGCCTCCAGGTTTATGGAGAGCCTATCGGCGAACTTTGCCGCCTCGGCGATGAGATCATCATCTGCCCCAGGGATGATCTTCAGGTGTATGTAACCCTTAAAATCATATCTCTCCCTTACCAATCTCACCGTCTCCAGCATCTCCTCCTCCACCTTAGTCGGCCCCCCATAGATGGCCGAGGAGAGGAAGAGCCCCTGGGCAACTCCTCCCCTATAGTAGCGGGTAAAAAGCTTAGCCAGCTCAGAGGGGGAGAACCTTATTCTCCTGAACTCCCTCTCCTTGCGGTTGGCACAGTAGTAGCAGTTCCCATCACAGGCATTGGACTGCAGCACTTTGAAGAGGGGGAAGAGCCTACCCCCCTTTCCCACAGATGGGTAGATAAAACTAAATCTCATCCTCCTCTTCGCCGAGAGGAGGGCTGGATACCCAGAGACATCAAATTTGGCCTCCATCCCCAGAGCCCTCAGCTTCTGGGAGAGGTCAGACTTTCTGATATATACGGCCATATGGGACAATTCCCCTTTCCCTCAATCTGCGAAGGACAGGAGGGTAGGAGATTAGATATTCCTCCTCCACCTCCTGGGTCATACCAGGGGAGATCTCACTCAGCTTTTCTTTAAATTTTTTCAGGTTATCATCTGGGCTGAAGGAGGCCATAACCGCAGGATGGCAGCCCACCCCGGCCTCCCAGAGGTTTCTTAACCCCTCCATCTGTAGCTCAAAACCGCGGGGAACGGCCCCGGTGAGAAGGGAGAACTCCTCTGGGTTGGTCCCCTTAAAGGAGACCCTTACATGGAGGTTCCTAAAGTGGGAGAGGGAACGGGCATACTCTGGGTCAATGAGGGTGCCATTGGTCTCCAAGATGAATCTATATCCGGCCTCATCGGCGAGCTCTAAGATAACGAAGAGATGTTCCGGGTTCAGGGTGGGCTCATTCCCCGATATCCTCAGTTGACTATATCCCCTCCGCTGGGCGCAGCTTACCAGGCCCCGAAAGACCTCCGGCGGTGTATAGAACCTCCCTGCCCTCTGGGGGTGATCCCGGGGGTAGTCGCTCCAACAGAAGCAACACCTGAGGTTACAGCCACAGCAATCAGCGGTAGCGATCCCTCCATACCACCTACCACCTCTGCCCAACCTGTAGTAGCGCCGCCTTATCCCCTTAGCCACCAGGGCCCTTACCTTTGCAGCCAACTCTAATGGATCATACATTTTTAATTAGCCGCCTGTGGTGAGGCTTTCCTGACGGTATGAACAGGATTTTTTATCCCGTTCATCCTGTCTATTATTGTAACCCGCATTCAAGAGCTGTCAGGAGGTAACCCCTGACAGCACACTTTTGATCGATATCAGGCTTGCCCGAGGCTCCGCCCAGGGGAGATGTCGCCCACCTCCTAACTCGCTTAGATTTAACATTGGGGGACGAGTTTGATTTATCCTGATCATCCTGTTAATCCCGTCTAAAAATGGAAATTCCTAAGCTTTTAAATTAGGGCCCTTTTTACCCCTTTCCTCACCGTCTCCCCCACCGGCCCTCTTCTCAGCATCTCCAACTCCTCCCTCAGCTCTCTTTTTAGCCCATCAGTATCCTCCACCTCATAGCCAAGGGAGCTGGTGGCGGCCAGGCCTGCTATCCTCCCCTCCACCATAGCCGTGGAGGCCTCTTCAACTCCGGCGCTATCTCCAGCCACCCAGACCCCCTTTACGGTGGTCTCCATATCCCTATTTCTAAAAGGTGCATAACCACCCAACTGGGGTATATACTTCATCCTGCACCCAGCCTGCCAGAGGAGCTCGCTGAGAGGGGAGAGGCCCACAGCCAGACAGATAATATCTACCTCCACTCTCTTCTGGGCAGCCTCAATTGGTTTAAAATCCTCATTCAAGGGGCAAATTATCGCCCCTTCCACCCAGTCCTCCCCCTCTGCCTTGAGGATAGTATGGGAGGTAAGGATAGGAACCCCTATCCTCTTCAGCTTTGCCGCATGCACCCAGTAGCCACCTACCTTGGGCATAGCCTCTACTACCGCCTCCACCTTTACCCCTGCCTGGAGAAGCTGGTAGCTGACGATGAGCCCGATGTTCCCTGCTCCCACCATCAGGGCCCTCTTTCCGGGCAGAACCCCATAGAGGTTCATCAGGGTCTGCACTGCCCCGGCCCCATAGACTCCGGGAAGGTCGTTGTTGGCGAAGGCCAACATCCTCTCTGAGGCCCCTGTGGCCACTATCAACCTCTTCGGCTTTACTTTGAGGAGTTTCTCCTCCTTAAGGACAGTCAGCACCCCATCGGGGTAGTATCCTACGACCGAGGAATTGAGCCATACCTCAAGGTTAGGGTATCCCTCCAATCCCTTCTCTAAAATGCGGCCTATTTCAATCCCCCTGGTGCTGGCGTACTGTTCCTTGGAGCCGAAGAACTTGTGGGTCTGCTTGACAAGTTGGCCTCCTAGCCGGAGGCCATCATCGATAAGCAGCACCCCTGCCTTGGCCTGGAGGGCAATCCCTGCCGCAGAGAGGCCGGCTGGCCCCCCCCCCACAATGGCTATCTCAACCTCTTTCAACCAATTCCCCCTTCCCCTTCTGGGTCTCCACTCTCATCCCCTCCCTGAGGGGTTCCATACAGACCCTCACATTTGGCTTTCCATCAACCGTCATCAAGCAGGATGAGCATTTCCCCACGGCACAGAAAAACCCCCGCGGTCTCCCCAAACTTATGCTCCGCCTGAGCACCTTAACCCCAGCATCATGCAGGGCGGCGGTTATCGGCTCGCCCTCATACCCCTCAAGCCCCCTCCCATCAAGGGTGAAGCTCACCTTCTGCCCTTTCTCAAAGGTTAATATCGGATGTTGGATTATCCTCATCTTTCCTCCTCAATCAATACACCACGGAATCTCACGGAAAAAAGCAATTATGAATTGAGAATTAAGAATGAAGCTTATGCTGGCTATTCCTGATCCCCGATCCCTATAAACTGATTCCTGATCCCTGTTTTTCTGTGCATAGTCCGTGGTGAAATTACCACGGAATCTCACGGAGCTACACAGCCCGGCAGAGTTGCCAGCAAATAAGGGCAACGGATTTCACTGAAAAGCCGAAAGCCGAGAGGCGAAAATGGAAATTAGGAAAATGAGAAAATGGGGAAAGACACAAAGCTGATAGCTGAATAGTCACCACGGATAACCACTGAGCCACACAGAGAGTAGTCCTTTTTCTATTTTCCAATTTCTTCATTCAAGGCGGAAAGGAAAGAGGCAGCCTGAAAAAACATTGGCAAAAAAACAAGATCTTGCAGAATTGTAGTACAAAGTGCGCTTCCTTCTTTGCGTTCTCTGCGCCTACTCTGCGAACTTTGCGATTGCGACTATAGAACCCCGTTCTGCCACATCTTTCCCTCGGCGGTTTTATTGCTCCCTCTTCACCTGTTTGAGGATATAGTCTGCCATCCTCTCCACCGGGTCAAACCCCAAGAGGGGGATGTATTCAGGGGTGAAGTTGGAGGTGGCATTCAGCTCCAGCACATATATCCGTCCCTCCTCATCCTGGATCAGATCCAAACTGCCCATTTCCATAGCCGTCTCCTCAGCTACCCTTAAAGAAAGGGAGACTATCTCCTTGGCTGGATGGGGGACAACCTCATACTTCGATCCCCG